>DATCKS010000189.1:0-4645 GCA_036562265.1 Thermodesulfobacteriota bacterium
GAACCGGTAGTACACGTTGTTCATCGCCATCAGCGCGGCGGCCGCCATCGCGTCGTCGACGACCGCCGCACCCGCCTCGCTCCGCGCGTCGGCGAGCACCGCCCGGCGCAGGTCCGGGTTGCGCGCGGCGATCGCCGACGCCGCCGCCACGCCCCAGCGCTGCGCCGGCGTGAGGACACCGGCCTGGAACACCGACTGGAGGTTCAGCCGGATGTCCTTCGCCGGCTCGGGGATCGCGTCCCGAAGTCGCTCGAGGGCCGCCATCGCTAGGCCACCTTGAGCGTCGGCTCGCCCTTCTTCCAGTTGCAGGGGCAGAGTTCGTCCGTCTGCAGGGCGTCGAGCACGCGGAGCACCTCGTCGACGTTCCGGCCGACGGAGAGGTCGTTCACGCTGACGAAGCGGATGATGCCCTCGGGATCGACCACGAACGTCGCCCGGAGCGGGACCCCCTCCGTCTTGTGGAGCACGCCGAGCGCGGCCGACAGCTCGCGCTTCGTGTCGGCGAGCATCGGGAAGGGGAGATCCCGCAGGTCCGGGTGCTCCTTGCGCCAGGCGAGGTGGACGTAGTGCGTGTCGGTGCTCGCGCCGAGGACCTGGGCGTCACGGTCCCGGAAGTCGCGCTCCCGACGGCCGAACTCCGCGATCTCGGTCGGGCAGACGAAGGTGAAGTCCATGGGCCAGAGGAAGAGGACCTTCCACTTGCCCGGGTAGCTCCGGTCGGTGATCACCTCGAACTCCTTGCCCTTCTCGAGGCTCACCACGCCCTGCAGGGCGAACTCCGGCATCCGGTCTCCGACGGTCAGCATGCGCAGATCTCCGTGTGTCTCCACTGCGTGAACAGTGTCCAGTGTTATACGGTGTCTAAACACGGTCGCAAAAAAAAAGACGCGCGACCGGTGGGACGCCCTACCGCTTCCGCCCGCCCGACTTCCTCGCGGCCGCCGGTGTCCGCCGCCGGCCGTGCATGACCACCTGGTACTCCCGCACCTCGAAGTCCTCGAGGGCGTCGACGTTGTGGACCTGCACGGCGTCCCACGGGACGTCGTGGATGGCACCGGTGGCGTCGTCGATGAAGTGGTGGTGGGCCTCGACGTTCGGGTCGAAGACCACCCGGCCCTCCGCGAGCACGAACGCGCGCAGAAGGCCCTTGCGGACGAAGAGGTTGAGCGTGTTGTAGACCGTGGCCCGGGAGAGCATCGGCAGCGTGCTGCTCGCGCGCTCCCAGACCTGGTCGGCCGACGGGTGCTCGTCCGTGAACAGCGCGTACTGCGCCACGGCCACGCGCTGCGCCGAGGGCTGGATGCCCCGTTCACGAAGCGTTTGCGCGACGTCGGGTCTCACGGTCGCCTAGACTATGTCCAGAGCGCGACGATGTCAAGAGCAAACGGCGCCGCGCCGCGGGTCGGGGCGCCGTCCGATCGGTTCCGGGGAGGGGCGGCGGCGAAATTCCGTTATAGTGGCACAGACGCCCGGGTGAGCGTGCGGTCCTTCAGGGTGGCGAACGCACCCGACCGCGGGCCCGGGCGGTCCGCCGGTCGGCCGGCAGGACGGCGCCCCGGGAGACGGCAGGGGCAGGAGGTAGGCGGGATGGCACACGGGATCACGAGGCGGAAGTTCCTTGCGCGGAGCGGCCTGGTCGCCGGAGCGGCAACCGGCTTCGCGGCGCGGAGCGCGCGCGCGGGCGAGGCGCCGGTTCTTCGCGTCGGCGTCGTCACGTCGCTGTCGGGCAAGGACGTGCTCGGCGGCAACCTCACGAAGCGCGGCTACGACTTCTGGGCGGAGACGGTCAACGCGGCGGGCGGCATCGAGGTCGCGGGCCGGCGCGTCCGGGTCCAGATGTTCTACGGCGACGACCAGAGCACGCCGTCGGCCGGCGCCGACGCGGCCGAGCGCCTCATCGTCCAGGAGAAGGTCGACGCCATCTTCGGCCCCTACACGAGCGGCTCGACGATCGCGGTCTCGCCGATCTGCGACAAGTACCAGGTGCCGATGATCGCCGGGTCCGCCGAGTCGCCGAACGTCTGGAAGCGACGGCCGCGGTACACGTTCGGCATGATCCCGGCGGTCGACCTCACCGCCGGCAAGTCGATCGCGGTCATCGTCGAGCAGGCGAACCCGAAGCCGCGCTCGGCGGCGGTCGTCGGCGTGAACGAGCCGTTCTCGAAGGAGACCGCCGAAGGCTTCCAGAAGGGGGCCCGGGACATCAAGCTCGAGGTGGCCCGGTACGACCTGATCCCGGCGCGCGCCGACCTGGCGCCGGTCGTGTCGAGCGTGGCCTCGGCCAACCCCGACATCGTCGCCGTGGGCGGCCACGAGGAGGTCCTGATCAACTTCGTCCGGGCGTCGAAGGCGCTCGGCTACCGGCCGAAGGCGCTCATCATGCACTACGGCGTCACGGTCCCGGCCTTCGCGGAGCAGCTCGGCAAGGACGCCGACGGGACGCTCGGGATCACGGTCTGGACGCCCGACGTCCCCTACAGGGACGACGTCTTCGGCACCGCCGCGGAGTACGACCAGAAGTCCTTCAAGCGTTGGGGGACCCACCCCGACTACACCGAGGCCGCCTGCTCGGCGAGCGGCCTCGTCCTGGCCGCGGCGATGCGGAAGCTCGGCAAGCTGCCGCCGTACTCGCGCGAGGACCGTCAGGCGCTCAACGCGGCGATCGAGGACACGAGCCTGACCACCTTCTACGGGCCGGTCCGGTTCGCCAAGTCGGGGGACCACCAGCACTGCAACATCGAGCCGGTTCCGGTGCTGATCCAGATCCGCGGCGGACAGCAGGTGACGGTGGGGCCGCAGGACGCCAAGAAGAGCGACATGGTCTACCCGCTGCCCGCGTGGACGTAGGAACGAGATGGACCTCTTCCTGCAGACCGCGATCAACGGGCTCTTGATCGGCGGCGTCTTCGCCGCCTTCTCGCTCGGCTTCCAGCTCGCCTTCGGCGTGCTGCACGTCGTCGACTTCGCCGTCGGCGGCTGGGTGATGCTCGGCGGCTACGCCGGCTACTGGGGGTCCACGCTGCTCGGCGTGGACCCCTTCCTCCTCCTGCCGGCGACCTTCGCCCTGTTCGCGGCGACCGGGTACCTCCTGGGACCGCTCATCTACCGGGTCCGGACGACCCGCTACGCGCGGCCGGCGCTCATGACGCTCGCCTTCACGTTCGGTCTGTTCCTCGTCATGCGCGGCGGCGCCCTCACCGTCTGGGGCTTCGATACCCGCGCCGTCTCCACGGTCGTGAGCGGCGAGAACATCCGGATCGGGCCGGTCGTGATCCCGATGCTCAGGCTGATCGCGTTCCTCTTCGCCGCCCTGCTCGCCCTCGGGCTCTTCGCCGTCCTGTACCGGACGCGGCTCGGGCTCGCCATCAGGGCCACCGCCCAGAGCCGGGAGTACGCCGGGCTCGTGGGGGTGGACGTGAAGCGGCTCTCCGCCATGGTCTACGCGCTCTACACCGGGCTCACCGGCGTGGCCGGCGTCCTCATGGCCGCCATCTACTCGGTCACGCCGGAGACGGGGCTGCGGTACACCCTCTTCGCGTTCTTCGTGGCCGTCCTGGCCGGGCTCGGGTCGGTCGGAGGCGTCCTCGCGGCGGCGCTCTTCCTCGGGGTCCTCGAGGCGATGGTCGCGGTGTACGTCGGCAGCAGCTACTCGCACCTCGTCGTCTTCGCCACCCTGTACCTCGTCCTCCTGCTCTCGCCGCAGGGGATCCTCCGCCGCGGGGCGATCGCCGAGTCGTGAGGCGAACGGCAACCAGGGTGATCCTGCTCGCGGCCGTCGCGGCGGCGCTCCTCGCGCTGCCGCTCTGGACCTCCTCGTACTGGACGCGCATCGCGACCGGCGCGCTCATGTGGGCCGGGCTCGCCTGCTCCTGGAACATCGTGGGGGGCTACGCCGGCTACGTGAACTTCGGTCACGCGGCCTTCTTCGGGGTCGGCGCGTACAGCACGGCCATCCTCATGGGCTACGACCACGAGTGGCCCTTCTTCCTCACGCTGCCGGTCGGCCTGGTCGTCGCCGCGGCGCTCGCGGCCGCCATCGGCGCGCCGACGCTCAGGCTGCGCGGGGCCTACTTCGCGATCGCGACCTGGGCCTTCGCCGAGGTGCTCTTCGAGCTGGCGACGCTCCTCGACATCACCGGCGGGACGGGGGGCCTGAGCCTCCCGCCGCTCCTCGACGAGCGGTTCTTCTACTACACGATGCTCGCGGCGGCGGCGGGGACCTACGCGCTCGCCTACGTGCTCCTCGAGCGGGCCCGCTTCGGCTACAAGCTCAAGGCGCTGCGCGACAACGAGGTGGCGGCCGAGACGATGGGGATCGACACGACCCGGGTGAAGGTGCAGGCGTTCGCGCTGAGCGCGGCGCTCGCGGCGCTCTTCGGGAGCATCTACGCGTACTGGGTCACGTTCATCGATCCGCCGAGCGTCATGGGCGGCGACCTCACCGACCAGATGGTCGTCATGGTCCTCCTGGGTGGACTCGGCCACCCCTGGGGGCCGGCGCTCGGCGCCGCCGCGCTCTACCTGGTGAACCGGTTCTTCTGGGCGACCTGGGGCGACACGGCCGCGTACATCGCGCTGCTCGGCATCGCCATCGGCGCCGTCGTGCTGTTCCTCCCGGACGGCCTGGTGAGCCTCGGGTCGGGGC
>DATCKS010000197.1:0-1603 GCA_036562265.1 Thermodesulfobacteriota bacterium
TTGTCCACCTTGGGGCCGGGGATGGCGGACAGGTCCACCACGCGGCCCGAGTCGCGCATGACCCGGGTGAGGGCGGCCGTCTCCTCCGGGTCCATGCCGCGCCAGACGACCGCCATCAGGAAGGCCGCCATCTGGTAGTCCGCCACGCGACCGTCCAGGAGGCCCTCCACCAGGAACGCGATCTCGGCCTCCGTGAGCCGGCCGCCGTCGCGCTTCTTGCGGATGAGGTCCACCGCTCTCACGCCCAGGCCTCCGACAGGAACGAGCGGCCGGCCGCGAGCGGACTCACGCCGAAGGCCTCGGCCAGCGTCGCGCCGAGGTCGGCGAAGGTGTCTCGCGTGCCGAGGGGGCGCCCGGGACGGCCCGGCCGGTAGGCCAGGAGCGGCACGTACTCGCGCGAGTGGTCGGTCGACGGCGTGGTGGGATCGCAGCCGTGATCCGCGGTGACGACGAGCATGTCGTCCGGGCCGACCTGCTCGAGCAGCCGGCCGAGCGCCTCGTCGAACTCGGCGAGCCCGGCCGCGTAGCCGGCCGGGTCGTTGCGGTGCCCCCAGAGCATGTCGAAGTCGACCAGGTTGGCGAAGACCAGCTCCCGGCCGGCCGGGGGACGCGCGAGGATCCGCTCGAGCGCCGAGATCGCCTCCGCGTTGTGCGGGGCGGGGTGGTGCGCCGTCACGCCGCGGCCCGCGAAGATGTCGCGGATCTTCCCGACGCCGATCACCGGCACGCCGGCCGCTTCGAGCCGGTCGAGCAGCGTCTCGCCGGGCGGCTCGAGCGCGTAGTCGTGCCGCCCCGCGGTTCGGACGAAGCGGCCGGGGGCCCCCTCGAAGGGGCGCGCGATCACGCGGCCGATCCCGAGGGGCCGCGTCAGCCGCCTGGCCACCTCGCAGATCTCGTAGAGCCGCGCGAGCGGAATCACCGACTCGTGGGCCGCCACCTGGAACACGCTGTCGGCGCTCGTGTAGAGGATCGGCTTGCCGGTCGCCATGTGCTCGGCGCCGAGCCGCTCGATGATCTCGGTGCCCGAGGCGGCGACGTTGCCGAGCACGCCCGGCAGCCGCGCCTCGGCCACGAAGCGCGCCACCAGGTCGGCCGGAAAGCCGTCGGGGAAGGTCGGAAAGCCGGCGGGCGAGACGAGCCCCGCGATCTCCCAGTGCCCGGTGACCGTGTCCTTGGCGCCCGAAGCCTCCGCCATCTTGCCGTACGCGGCCAGCGGTCTCTCGGGACAGGCGACCCCGCGGAGCGGCGGGTCGATGCACCCCAGGCCGAGCCGCTCGAGGGTCGGCACGCGGAGCCCCCCCACCGCCGCCGCGGTGTTCCCCAGGGTGTGGCTGCCGGCGTCGCCGAAACGCGCCGCATCCGGCATGGCGCCGATCCCGGCGCTGTCGAGGACGATCAGGACGGCGCGGCGGACGCCGTCGGCGGGGGCTCCTTGCGCCGCTTCCGCCGATGTCCCTGCTCGCATGGTCCCGCCCCCCGTGCCAGGCCGCGGTCCGGACCACGGCCCAGGCTCGCCCGCGGAGCGTACCTCCGCGCGAAGGGCCGCTGCAAACCCTGGTCAGCACAGGTGGATTCGGCTAGGATGCGCGCCATGCCGCGGATC
>DATCKS010000234.1:0-3605 GCA_036562265.1 Thermodesulfobacteriota bacterium
GCCCCCTCGCCGGCCGAGCGCGCCGCGGCCGAGGCGGCCGCGCGGCGGCTCCTCGAAGCCGAGTCGGCCTTCGAGGCGGGCCGCTCGGCGGTCGAACGAGGCGACCTCGACGCCGCGGCCGAGGCGATGTCGCGGGCGATCGCGCTCTGCCCCGAGGAGGGCGAGTACCGCGCGTGGGCCGCGTGGATCCGGGCGCTCGGCGCACGCAAGGCGTTCGACGAGGCGCTCGACGGGGTCCTCAGGGAACTCGAGCAGGCGGTGGCGCTCACGCCGTCCGCCGAGACGATCCAGACGTTGATCGAGGGGGTGACGCGCCTGCGGACCGGGGCGCGGGAGGAGGCCTCCTGATAGGGACCCGGGGGGCGGCTTGCCCCCCGGCGACCTGTCGCGCCGCTACCGCCGGCGCGCCTTCAGCATGCGGATGATCTCGGCATCCTCCGGGAAGGTGCCGGTCTCGAGCTTCGAGTAGATGAGGTCACCGTCGACCGTGACCTCGAAGGCACCGCCGCCCGACTTCACGAGCGACGCCTCGATGCCGAGTTCGTCCTTGATCCTGGCCTGCAGCCTGCTGGCCTCCGGGTAGTAGTCTCACTCGGTGCAGTAGGCGATCGAGACCTTCATGGCTCCTCCTCGACACCCGAGTCTAGCGCGCCGCGATCGGGGAGCGGTGCCCCGGCTCACGGCGCGCCGCCGGGTGCAGGTCAGGCCGCGCTCGCCAGATGGGCCCTGAGCCCGCCGGCCACCAGGACAGCCCGCTCGCGCGGGGTGAAGGCGAGGCGCACCGGGAAGGTGGTGCCGCGCGTCTCGTTCGTCACCACGACGGTCTCGCGCCCTTCGCGAAGCGCGTCGGCGAACCCGTCGATCCGCAGCCGATCGCCCTGCGCCACCGCCTCGTACCCCGCCTCGTCGGCGAAGACGAGCGGCGCGACCGCGAAGTTGATCAGGTTCGTCCGGTGGATCCGCGCGAAGCCCTTCGCGATCACCGCACGGATGCCGAGGTGGAGCGTCTGCAGCGCGGCCGACTCGCGGCTCGACCCCTGGCCGTAGTTGGCCCCGGCCACCACGATGCCGCCGCCGGCCGCCTTCGCACGGGCGGCGAACGTCGGGTCGAAGGCGCGGAACGTGTACTCCGACAACGCCGGGATGTTGCTGCGCAGCGGCATGAGGCGCGCGCCCGAGGGGGAGATGTCGTCGGTGTTGATGTTGTCCGGCAGCTTGATCAGGACCTCGCCGGTCAGCGTCTCCGCCACCGGACGGGTGACGGGAAGCGGCTTGATGCTGTCGCCCCGGACGAGCGGCACGCCCCGCCCGTCGGCCGGCGGCGGCGTGATGTGCGAGTCGTCGACGAAGAAGGCCTGGGGCACCGAGATCCGGGGCGCCTCGCCGAGCCGCCTGGGGTCGCGGATGACCCCTTCGAGCGCGCTCGCCACCGCGGTCTCCGGCGAGGCGAGGTAGACGGAGACCTCGTGGGAGCCGCACCGCCCGGCGAAGTTCCGGTTGAACGTCCTGAGCGACACCGAGCCGGACGCCGGCACCTGCCCCATGCCCGGGCAGGGACCGCACCCGCTCTCGAGGAGGCGCACGCCGGCGTCGAGGAGGTCGGCGAGTCCGCCGTTGCGGGCGAGCATCTGGAGCACCTGCCGCGAGCCGGGCGCGACCACCACGTCGATCGACGGAGCGATGCGGCGCCCCTTCAGCACGCTCGCGACGGTCATCAGGTCGCGGTACGAGGAGTTCGTGCACGAGCCGATGGCGACCTGCTGGATCGGCGTCCCCTCCACCTCCGACACCGGCACGACCGCGTCGGGTGACGGCGGCTTGGCCACGAGCGGCACGAGGCTGCCGAGGTCGATCACGATCTCCTGGTCGTAGCGCGCCCCCGGGTCGGCTTCGAGCGGGCGATAGTCGGCGGCCCGCCCCTGCGCCGCGAGGAACTCCCGCGTCCGCTCGTCGCTCGGGAAGATGGCGGTCGTCGCGCCGAATTCCACCGCCATGTTGGCGATCGTGCCGCGCTCGGGCACCGAGAGGGTCGCCACCCCGGGACCGCCGTACTCGAGGATCGCGCCGACGCCGCCCTTCACGGTGAGCCGCCTCAGCACCTCGAGGACCACGTCCTTGGCCGACACCCAGGGGGCGAGCCGCCCCTCGAGGGTGATGCGAATGGTCCGCGGCACCGACAGGACGTAGCGGCCCGTCGCGAGGGCGACGGCCGTGTCGAGGCTCCCCACGCCGATCGAGAGCATCCCCATGCCGCCCCCCATCGGCGTGTGGCTGTCGCCGCCCACGAGGACGTCGCCCGGCACCGCGAAGCGCTCGAGGTGGACCTGGTGGCAGATCCCGTTGCCGGCGCGCGAGTAGCGCAGCCCGAAGCGCGCCGAGACCGACTCGAGGTAGCGGTGGTCGTTGTTGCTCTCCGTGCCGATCTGGACGAGCTGATGATCGACGTAGCAGACGGCGACCCGCGGGCGGACCCGGTCGACGTTCATCGACTCGAGGTGGAGCCCGACCGTGACGCCGGTGCCGTCGTGGATCAGGCTCTGGTCGACCGAGATCGTCACCTCGTCGCCCGGCTCGAGCGGGCGGTCGGCTCCGTGCGTGGCGAGGATCTTCTGAACGAGGGTCCTGGGGGTCATCGGGTAGTCGCTCCACGGAAGAGGGTCATGAGCTCGGAAACATCGGTCAGCGTCTCGAGGCGCAGGACGAGGTCGATGGCCCGCTGCGTCGCCTCGCGGCCGAGCGTCGGCTCGACGAGGTGCCGGAACTTCTCGAGCACCTCGGCCTCGGTGACCGGCATGGCGGCCTCGCCCTTCGCCTGCTCGGTGCGGACCTCCACGACGCGGCCGTCGACCAGCCGGAGCGTCAGGCGCGTCGGGTCCTTCTTCGGCCAGTCGCGGTCGATCTCCGGATCGACGGCGACGTCGACCTTCGCCGCCACCCCGAGAACGGTCGGGTCCTCGAACCAGCGCGGCGTGAACTCCTCCACGAGGGCGCGGCCGGTGACGAGCATGACCGCCACCGAGTAGGGCAGGCTGAACTGCGCCTCCACCGAGTGCCGCGGGCGTCGCCTCTCGGCGAGCGGCTCGGCGTACTCCTCGATCAGCTTGCGGCTCGTGTGCACGGTGACGCCGGCGATCGCCTCGGGCGCCGGCCGGTAGCGCTCGTACGCGAGGCTCGCCGCCGTGACCGCCGAATGGAGGACCCCCGCGCAGCCGAACGGCTTGAACTGGATGTGCGGCAGCTCCCAGTCGCTCCCCCACCGGTCGAGCACCGGCCCGAGGTCGTAGTTGCCCTCGAGGGCGTAGGCGTTGAAGAAGCCGTGCTTCCCCTCGAAGACCGTGAGGGGTCCTGTGAACCCGCGGGCGGCGAGGCGCGCCGCGAGCACCCCCCGCTCCGCCGCGGCACCGACCTGGAGCCGCTTGCTGAAGGCGCCGTTGGCCTTGAACTCGGTCGACCCGGCCGCGAGCGAGCCGGCCAGCCCGAAGGCGTGGGCGAGCCGGTCGGCGTCGAGGCCGTCGAGCGCGGCGGTCACCGTGGCGGCCGAGAACGGCCCCAGTACCGAGGTCTCGTGGAAACCCCGCTCGAAGTTGAAGAAGCCGGGGTACGGG
>DATCKS010000249.1:0-6414 GCA_036562265.1 Thermodesulfobacteriota bacterium
TTCGCCTTCGACCCGCGGTTCACCGACGAGACGGCGACCTGCATGATCGTGAGCGACGACATCTACGTCATGCTCCTGACCGAGGCGAAGTTCAAGGAGTTCACGCCGAAGCCGATCTCCGACGCGACCAGGAGCACCGAGGTGCTGGTGGCCCTGTCGCGCGAGAGCCGCGCGGCCGTCGACGACCTCGTTCGCAAGGCCGTCGCCGCCGGCGGCAGCACCTATGCCGAGGCCAGGGACTACGGGTTCATGTACCAGCACGGCTTCCAGGACCTGGACGGCCACATCTGGGAGCTGATCTACATGGATCCGAAGGCCGTGCCGCAGGCGTAGTCCTGCGCGCTTCCCGCTCCGTCAGCGCGCCTATTTCGAGACCGGGCTGCTCACGCCCGGTCTCGCTCTCTCGAGATCCATTCCCGGATGTAGGGCGGGCAGTTCACCAGCCTCGCGCCGTCGGCCTCGCAGCGCGCAAGGAGGCCCACGGCGTCCCGGTCGGCCAGCGTGAGGTCCCTCAGGTCGAGCACGATGCGACGGCCCGATTCCGGTTCCAGGAGCGCCTGCAAGCCGGCCGCGTCGCCCGCACCGAACTCGCCGCTCACGGTGAAGACGACGGTGTCGTCCTCCCTGGTCGATCGGTCGATCCTGAACGTCATTGGCCCCTTGCTCTACCCGACGGCGTGTGCGGGGCACGCCGCCCTGACCCCGGACGCGAAAGGACTGCGCAATGAAGAAAACCCTCATGGCCGCGGTCGTCGTCGCGGCCCTCACGCTGGTCGGCGGGGCTGCCTACGCGGACGGCTTCATCGAGATGATGACCAAGACGGAGCGCATGATCGCCGACGCGGAGCAGAAGGGCGACATGACGAACGCCGCGGAGGCTCGCCGGCTCACCGCCGAGGCGAAGAGCCTCTACGATCAGGGGCAGAGCGACGCCGCGCTCGTCCGGGTCGTCCGTGGAATGATGCTGGCAGCCGCATCGACGCGACACGGTGGCCCGAACGGGAACCGGTCACGGACCCCTCGCAAGGCGTGCCGCTCGCGACGATTCGAAAGCTCGCGGATTACTGGGCGACGGACTACGACTGGCGACGGTGCGAGGCGAGCCTGAACGCCCTGCCGCAGTTCGTGACCGAGATCGACGGGCTCGACGTTCACGTCGTTCACGTTCGTTCGAAGCACGACGACGCGTTGCTCCTCATCGTCACGCACGGATGGCCGGGCTCGGTCGTCGAGCAGCTCAGGATCGTCGATCCGCCAACCGATCCCACGGCACATGGCGCGAGCGCGTCGAACGCCTTCCATCTCGTGATCCCGTCGACGCCGGGCTACGGGTTCTCGGGCAAGCCGGCCGCCACCGGCTGGGGCCCCGAGCGCATCGCACGCGCCCTCGACGGACAGCCGCCCGGCGCCGCCCGCGGGATCGACATCGACGACCAGGGCCGCGGCACCGCCAGCGAACAGCGGCTCTATCAGCTGATCCGACAGCCGAAGCCCATCACCGATCGACAGTTCGAGATCGAGTTCCTCGATCCGGGCGTGGAGGCTCTCGCCTTCACGTTCGGCTGATCCGCCGGCACGACTTCCGGCGGCTCGGCCGCTGCCGTCCAACTCGGTTCGAACCGAGTTGGCCCGCATGGAGAGCGCCGGTCTCGCGGCTTCGGCGGACGCTTCGAAAGATTCCTCGCAGACCGGTTTGCCCGGCCAGGCCCCCCGAACCGTGGTATGGTGACTCATCGACAGGCCTGTCCCCGCGCGTCCCACCCTGGGGGAACGGGTTCCAAGAGCGTCTGAGACCAGCCGCTTCTGCCGATACTCGGAAGGAGCGGTACCCATGACCCCTCGCGTCCTCGTGCTCGAGCGCAACGCGGACCTCCGGATTCTGCTGGCCAGCATGCTTCGGCACGCCGGCTACGAGTGCGACGTCGCGGCCGGCGACGCCCTGGACCAGGTCCGGCAAGACCCCACGGGCACGCGCCGCCGGCGGCCAGCGCCCGCCGTGGTCGTGCTCGGCCTACCGCCGGGTCGAGCTGCCGGCCTCGCCATGTCGCGCGCCGCGAAGGCCCGCTGGCCGGGGATCCCGCTGGTCGTGCTGGTGAGCGACCCCGGCTCGGGCCTCCGCGACAGCCATCTCGCAGCCGGCGCAGGCGCGGTGCTCTGCCGCCCGCTCGGACTCCACGTGCTGGGCGACACGATCGATCGGCTTCTCGGTGACGGTCCGGCCTCGCCGGCACGGCGCCTGAGCGCCGAGGAGCCGCGGCCGAGGCCGAAGCGCATCCTGATCGCGATCGGCGATGCGGCCGACCGGCGCCGTTTGTCACGCAAGCACTCGACCCGGAGCGCGCGTCGTGCCGGCTGAGCGCGGCTACTGGCGTGGCGTCGAGGGCCTCACCAGGTCGCTCGGCATGGACCCGTCGGTCACGGAGATCCGCACGGCGCTGCGATGGCGCTCGTTCCTCGATACCGAGGTCGCATCCCGGCGGTTCCCGAATCCGGAGCCGTTCGAAGTGTGGGTGCGCCAGGGGGCCAGGCCGTGAGCGCGCCAGCCGAGGCCCTGGCGACGCCGGCGCAGGTCCGCCGCCGCTTCAACTGGGGTCGCCTCGCGTTCCTCGTCCCGGTGCACGCGAGCCTGCTCCTCGCGCCGTGGACCTTCTCCTGGGTGAACCTTGGCGTGGCCGTCGGCCTGCACGCGCTCCTCGGCGGCCTCGGCATCTGCGTCGGCTACCACCGGCTTCTCACCCACAAGTCCTTCACGGCGCGCCGCCCGCTGACGTACCTGCTCGTCACGCTCGGCGCGTTGACGATCCAGGGCGGCCCGTCGGCGTGGGTGGCCAACCACCGGCGGCACCACCGAAGCTCCGACGGCCCGGGCGATCCCCACGACGCGAGCCGGGGCTTCTGGTGGGCGCACATGGGCTGGATCTTCGCCGGCGTGCCGCCGGAGGACGCGCAGCGGTGGCGGCGACGTTACGCTCCCGACATGCTGGAGAACGCGTACTTCCGCTTCCTGGATCGCTGGTACTGGGCCCTGCAGATCCCGCTGGGCCTCGCGCTGCTGGCGGCCGGAGGCTGGGGCATGGTGGTCTGGGGAGTGGGCGTCCGCCTGGTCGCGACCTACCACACGACGTACCTCGTGAACTCGGCCGCGCATCGGTTCGGGTATCGGACCTACCGCACCGACGACCGCTCCCGAAACACCTGGTGGGTGGCGCTCCTGGCGTACGGGGAGGGGTGGCACAACAACCACCACGCGTTCCCCTGGTCGGCCCGGCACGGGCTGCGCCGGTGGGAGATCGACCCCGCCTACCTCGCCATCCGGCTCTTCCGGGTGCTGGGACTCGTGAGCACCGTGCACGTGCCCTCTCCGGATCGTCGGCGGGCGAGGGCGGGTGTCGAGGAGGCCTGACATGCCCGCGGGACGAGGACTCACGACGGGGGCGCTCGAGGCGACGTGCCCGGTCTGCGGGACCGCGATGACCGCGGGCGAGGGGACCATTCCGGACGAGGTGGCGGGCCTGCCGGTGACTCTCGTCGGCCTCACGGTGTACCGCTGTACGCGCTGCGGCCAGGTCGAGCCGGTGGTCGAGGAGTGGATGTCGCTGCTCTGCGCGATCGCCGGGGCGCTGATCCACAAGCGGATCCGGCTGGCGCCCGAGGAGATCCGCTTCCTGCGGCGGGCCCTCGCCCTCTCGAAGAGCGACCTCGCGGACGGCCTGGACACGACGCCGCAGACCGTCGCGCGCTGGGAGCATGGAGACGAGCCGATCAGTCCTCCCGCGGACCGGCGCCTTCGGCTCATGGTGGTCGCCGACGCGACGACCGGACACTCCAGGCTCGGCGGCGTCATCCGGGGCGACCTGTCCCTCGATCGCCTGATGGAGATCGACGACGCCGCGCCGCCGGCCCGCGTCCCGCTACGACTCGCGCGCGACGCGCGCGGCTGGCGCCTGAGCTGGGCCGCCTGTTGACAGCGGCGGGATGTACCCCCCTGACCATGGAGGCGACCGTGCCGGAAACCACCAGAGGAACCTGGGTGCGCACGAGCAACCTGCCCGACTGCCGGGGCTGCCAACGGATCGGCCGCGAGTGGCTCTACAAGGTCGGCCCCCTGATCGTCACGCGCGTCCGTGCCTGCTTCCGCTGCGACGCCGAGGTGAAGGCCAGGGCCCTCGAGTCGATCCCCGAGCGGTACAGGTAGCTCCGAATCGGTCGTCCTGAGCAGACCTCGAAGACGACGCCTTACGTCGCGGACGATCGTTTCCTGCTGTAGCCCAGGCGGATCGAAGCGATTTGCCGGGGCATCACCGACAGCTTCGGACTCGAGAGCGGAATCCGGAAGCACCTCGACCGGCCGAGCGAGGAGCAGACGCCGTCTCCCGCGGCTCGCCTGCTGTAGCAGGCCGTACTGCACGTTCGGCGAGCGGGCGGGCTCCGCCACGGTGCCCGGCCCTGGCCAGCTCCCCCAGGCCGAAGAGTCTCGGTTGCCTGGCTCGATTCCCTCGCCGCGAGCCGTGTGGGTTTAGGATGTGCCGCCACTTTGCGGATCGTGATCGCGGCTGCTCAGAGAGGCTCAGCGGCCGTCCCGCTCGTCGCGTGTGAGGCACCCTCGTGCCGAGGTCTGCCTCTTAGGGCGGCTGGGCCGCCGCCGTCCAACTCGGTTCGAACCGAGTTCGCTGCCAGCCGGCGCCCCGGCGAGCCGTGACGTAGACCGCCGCCGGCTCCCGCACCTGTGACTCGCCCCAAGGGCCGAACACCTGCTCGGCCTCGTACCGGTTGTGCGCCCGGCAGCGCAGCTCGATGTTCGCCACCGTTGCCGCGCCGCCTTCGGCCCCGCCGGCGAGGTGCTCGAGGAGGACGGGAACCACCGCGCCGCCCGGGCGGCCTCGATGCGGCTGTAGGCGGCGTGCTCGGCGAGGTGGAGGGCCTGGGTGCAGTAGGCGAAGAGCGGCGGGTAGCCCTCGGCGAGGTAGAGGCGGCGGGTGTCGAGTTCCGCGAGGCGCGCGATCAACGCAACGGTCGCCTCGCGCTCGCGCGCAGCGAGCCGGGCGGCCTGCGCGAGGAGTTCGGCATCCGAGAGCTGAAGCGGGAGCAGGAAGGCTGGTCGGCGGAGCCATGCTCCACTTCTATCACGCGGGTTCGGCAGGCTCTCCACGCGCCCCTGTGCGACGCGTGCCGCCCCGACCGGCTGGTGCGCCTCCGGTCGCCGAAACGGCGCCTGGCGGCCCGTTCCTGGACCGCCGCCTTACGCCCGTGCCGCCGCCGGCGCGCCGGCCGGCGTGCGCTCGCCCGGCTCGGCCCGCCCCGTCGGCAACCCCGTGGCCGCGCTCGGCACGAGGAGCGCCATGACCGCCGCGGCCATGGCGAGGAGCGCGGCCGAGAGCCAGGTGAACGTGTAGGTGCCGAAGAGGTCGTACGTGAAGCCGCCGAGCGCGGCGCCGAGCGCGGCGCCGATCTGGTGCGAGAGCGAGATGACGCCGAAGATCGCCCCCACCGACCGGCGGCCGAAGAGGTTCGCCGTCATGGCGGCGGTCGGCGGAACGGTGGCGATGTAGTTGAGCCCGAAGAGGACGGCCCAGGCGTCGAGGACCGCGATGTTCGGGATCCAGAGGAGGATGAGGAGCGCGAGCCCCCGGAAGAAGTAGAAGAACGCCAGCGGGCGCTTGTGCCCGAGCCGGTCGCAGAACCAGCCCGACAGCATGGTCCCCACGATGTTCATGCCGCCCATGAGGAAGAGCGCCAGCTCCGTCTGGGCCTCCGTGAAGCCCTGCCGCGTGGCATGCGGGAAGAGGTGCGTGCCGACGACGCCGAAGCTCGTGTAGCCGCAGATGAAGAACGACCCGGCGAGGAGCCAGAACCCGGAGGTCCGCATCGCCGCGCCGACCGGCGTCACGCGCGCGTCGGCGGCCGCGGCGGCCGCCGACCTCGGCGCGCCGTCGTCCCCGTGGGGCCGAAGGCCGACGTCGGACGGATCGCTGCGGATCAGCCAGGCGGCGAGCGGCAGCACCACCGCGAGCATGGCGAGCCCCATGATCAGGTTCGCGGTGCGCCAGTCGGCCAGCCGCGTGAGCGTTCCGGCGATGGGGTACGCGAGCGAGATGCCGGCCGCCGCACCGGCGCCGGCGATGGAGACGACGAGCGCGCGCCGGTCGGTGAACCAGCGGGCCGCGATGGTGGTCCCGACGGTGATCGAGGCCGCGCCGGCGCCGGTCCCGACGAGCCCCACCGCCGCCGCCGTGAAGACCCAGAGGCTCGAGGTGCGGGACATGATCACCGCGCCGAGGCCGCAGAGGGCGACGGCCGCGGAGAGCACGACCCGAGGGCCGAACCGGTCGGCGTAGCGGCCGGCCACCGGCTGCGAGAGCCCGTAGGCGAGGATCGACCCCGACGTCACGTAGGACAGTGTCGCCAGGCTCCAGC
>DATCKS010000272.1:0-2291 GCA_036562265.1 Thermodesulfobacteriota bacterium
CGTCGGCGTGGCGTCGGCCAGCGCGGCGAGCCCCGCGCGTCCCCCGACGTCGTCGAGGCGGCCCTGCACCCTGAGCGCCTCGGCGAGCGTGATGACGTCGATCGGCGCCCCCCGCTCCGACAGCTCGAGCATCGCCGCGTAAATCGCCCGGTGCCCCGGCTGGTAGAAGTCCTCCGGCGCAACCAGTTCCACCACACGGTTGATGGCGTCGTTGTCGCGAAGGATCCCGCCGAGGACCGCGCGCTCGGCCTCGAGGTCCTGCGGCGGGATCCGTTCATGCGCCATGGGAGCGTCTACCTCGGCTCCGCCACTGGAGCGAAGGCCGGACTTGCGTCGTTGTCGCGAAGGATCCCGCCGAGGACCGCGCGCTCGGCCTCGAGGTCCTGCGGCGGGATCCGTTCATGCGCCATGTGCGGAGTCTACCTCACCGGCGGTCCGCGGCGCCTGGTCGAGCTGGTCCCTTGCGTCGAGGGTCGTGAGCCAGAGGGCGCCTCGAGCGGGAATGCGGCGCGACGGGGCGCCGGGCCTGCGGCCGGCGTCCGGGCGGCGCGTCAGGCCGCCTCCTCGCGCACCACCTCGACCGTGATGGTCGCCGTGATGTCGCGCAGGATGCGGACCTTCACCTCGTGCGTCCCGAGGGTCTTGATCGGGTAGGCCAGCTCGATGCGGCGGCGCTCCACCTCGTGGCCCTTGGCCCTGAGCTCCTCCTCGATGTCCATGGCGGTCACCGAACCGAAGAGCTTCCCCTCCTCGCCGGCCGCACGAACGAAGCGCAGGCTGATCCCCTCGAGCGCCTGAGCCTTCGCCCTGGCGGACTGCTCGAGCTTCTTCGCCCTGGCCTCGATGACGCGCTTCTCGTGCTCGAGGGCGCGGACGTTCTTCTCGGTGGCGAGGACGGCGAGCTTCTTGGGCAGGAGGTAGTTGCGGCCGTAACCGTCCTTCACCTCCACGAGATCGCCCATCCGGCCGAGCTTGGCGATGTCCTCACGCAGGATGACCTTCATCGGTTTCTAGCCTCCATGATCGGCGTCGTCGGTCGCGCGCCCGGCCGCCCGGCGCGCGCGCCGACGGAAATCCACCCAGAGATCGGCGAGGCCGAACGCCCCGACCAGCGCCGCCACGGCCGGATGCAGCGCGACGAGCGCGTAGCCGGCCCCCCGGAACGGCATCGGGACGCGCCGGACCCGGAAGACGAACCCGACGACGGCGAGCCCCTGCCACAGGTAGACGAGGCCGACGACGATGAGGACGTTGAGTCCCACGGCCGTCGCCACCTCGTGCCCGGGGAGCAGCGCGAGCCCCCCGAGGATCAGCACGAACACGAGCGGCTCGGGCGCTCGCCACTCGTACCACGCGTCGAACGGCGGCTCGTCCTCGTTCGACGCGGCGGCGCCGAGGTCGACTGGCGCCCAGCCGAGCGCGACGCGCCGGACGATGGCCAGGTTGAGCCACGCCACCGTCGCCACGACCGTCAGGACGAGCGCCGGCTGGAGCCGGAAGAGCCACCGCGCCACGGCGGCGGCGTCGACCGCCTCCCCGGCCTCGCGCGCCAGCACGGCGGCCAGCATCTCGCCCGCCTGCCGCGCCTGCTCGCGGGCCGCCTCCACCGGGTTCCCGCCTTGCGACACGAGGCCGACGATCCCGACCGCCACGGTCGCCGTGGTGGCGACCAGGAGCGCCCGCGAGACGGACCACCGACTCGACACCGCCCGGACGAGCGCCAGCGTCATCGGCGCGATGAACTCGACCACCTGGGCGAGGTAGGCCGGCCCGCCGAGGAGACTCGCGCCGAGCACGCCGGCCCCCGCCAGCGCCGCGCCCCGCCGCTCCCCGCGCCAGACGAGCCAGACGATGGGCGCCGGCGTGAAGAGGTGCGCGAGCAGACCCGGCAGCGACGCCACGAGCGGCGCCCCGCCGAGCGCGGCCGCGAGGAGCACCGCACCCACCGTCCGCCCCCCCGATCGGGACGCCCGCTGGTCCTGGCTCCCCGTCACGGCCGCGCGGCGCTCAGGTCATCGACGCGGTGAACGGCAACAGCGCGATGTGCCGCGCGCGCTTGATCGCGGTCGTCATGGCCCGCTGGTGTCGGGCGCAGTTGCCCGAGATCCGGCGCGGGATGATCTTGCCTCGCTCGGTGGTGAAGTACTTGAGCGTCCGCGGGTCCTTGTAGTCGATCCGCAGGCTCTTGTCGGCGCAGAAGCGGCAGACCTTGCGGCGGCCGAACGTCCGCTTCGGCTTCGGCGCCGGGCCCGCCGAGGGCCCCACGGTCCGCGAAGGGCCCTGAGTGGGTG
>DATCKS010000292.1:0-7110 GCA_036562265.1 Thermodesulfobacteriota bacterium
GCGAACCGGCCATGCCTGAGCCCGTACGCCGCGTAGGCCCGGCCGGTCGGGTCGGCGAAGAGCGGAAAGCCTGGCCGAAAGGCCGACTCGGCCCGCGCCGTCCGGGCGGCGTCGGCGGGACCGACGGCCGCCAGCCGGACGCGCCGCCGCTCAAAGTCGCCGCGCCGCGCCCGCAGCTCGCCGAGCTGCTCCTTGCAGAACGTTCAGCCGTAGTGCCTGAGGAAGACGAGCGCGGCGGCGTGGCCCTCCCAGAGGCTGGCCAGGTGCACCTCGCCTCCCGACGTGTCGAGCACCACCGCGTCCGGCGCGCGGTCGCGCACCGCAAGCTCGCTCATCGAGCCCCCTCGTAAGGCCGCCTCACGCGACGCCGGCCGCGGCGAGCAGGCGCGCGGCGTTGTCGTGAAAGATCGCCCGGTAGGCGTCGTCCGACAACCCGAGCGCGAGCAGCCCGTCGCGCTCCTCGCCGTAGGCGTACGGGATGTTGGGCCAGTCGGTGCCGTAGAGGATCCGGTCGGCGTAGGCCGCCACCACCGAGCGGTCGATGCGGCTCCCGAACGGGGAGCTGGCGGCGAACGCCATGGTCGTGTCGAGCGACAGCGACGGGTGGCGGTCGAGGAGCGGCAGGAACTCGGCCGTTTCGTAGAGGCCCATGTGCGCCACGACGACGTTGAGCCCGGGAAGGGCGGCGAGCAGGCGCTCCACGCCGGCCGCACTCGACGTGAACGCGTTCCCTCCGAACGGCCCCGTTCCGGCATGCATGAGGACGAACCGGCCTCGCTCGCGCACGAGGTCGTAGGCCGCGCGCATGCGCGGGTCGTCGGGATGGGTGCGCTGGACCTCGCAGTGGACCTTGAGCCCGGCCATGCCGAGGTCGTCGAGGGCGCGACGGACCTCCGCGACGAGGTCCGGATCGTCGGGATGGACGGTGGCGAGCGGCACCGCGCCGGGATGCCGGTCGGCGAAGGCCCGCAGCCAGTCGTTCAGCTCGCGCGCCATGCCCGGTCGATGGGCGTAGGACGCGACGACGTGGCGGACGACCCCCTCGGCCGCGAGCGTTGCGGCGTAGCTCGCCTCGTCCGACGGATGCTCGATCCGCCAGTTCGTCTCGCGGGCGAACCACTCCCGGATCGCCCGGAAGAGCCGCGGCGGGTGAAAGTGCGTGTGGCAGTCGATGGCCGGCCGGAAGAGGTCCACGCCTCTTCCCTTCTACTCCAATCGGCACGGAGTTGCCAGGAGGGCCCCATGACGATCCGCTCCATCAACCCGGCGACCGGCGAGACGCTCCGGACCTTCGAGCCGCCGACCGACCGCCAGGTGGACGACGCCGTCGGCCGGGCGGCGGCCGCCTTCCGCGACTGGCGCCGGACCCCCTTTGCCGAGCGGTCCCGGTTGATGCTGCAGGTCGCCGCCCGCCTCGAGGAAGACCCCGAGTACCCCCGGCTCATGACGCTCGAGATGGGCAAGACGATCGCGGCGGCGCGCGCGGAGGTGGCCAAGTGCGCGACCGCGTGCCGGTACTACGCGGAGCACGCGGCGCGCTTCCTCGCGGACGAGACGGTCGAGACCGGCGCGGCCGCGAGCTTCGTCCGCTACCAGCCGATCGGGCCGGTCCTCGCCGTGATGCCGTGGAACTTCCCCTTCTGGCAGGTGATCCGCTTCGCCGCGCCGGCGCTCATGGCCGGCAACGTCGGCCTCCTCAAGCACGCCTCCAACGTCCCGCAGTGCGCGCTCGCCCTTGAGGACCTCTTCCGGAAGGCCGGCTTCCCGGAGGGGGTGTTCACGACGCTCCTCGTCGGCGCGGAGGGAGTGGCGCGGGTCCTCGACGATCCACGTGTCGCCGCCGCGACGCTCACGGGGAGCGAGGGAGCGGGACGGGAGGTGGCGAGCCGGGCCGGCCGGAACATCAAGAAGACCGTCCTCGAACTCGGCGGCAGCGATCCCTTCGTCGTCCTGCCGAGCGCCGATCTCGACGCGGCCGTCGCGACGGCGGTCGAGGCCCGCACGATCAACAACGGCCAGTCGTGCATCGCCGCCAAGCGGTTCATCGTGCACGAGGAGGTCGCGGCGCGCTTCACGGACGCCTTCGTCGCCCGCATGGAAGGCCTCCGGATCGGCGATCCGATGGCGGAGACGACCGACGTGGGCCCCCTCGCCACCGCCGCCGTCCGCGACGGCCTCGACCGGCAGGTTCGCGAGTCGGTCGCGGCCGGCGCGCGCGTCCTCACCGGCGGCCGCGCCCTCCCCGATCGCGGCTTCTACTACTCACCGACGGTGCTCGCCGACGTCGCCGAGTCGGCGCCCGCCTTCCGCGAGGAGCTGTTCGGTCCGGTCGCGTCGCTCTTCGTGGTGAAGGACACGGATCAGGCCATCCGGCTCGCCAACGCCACGACGTTCGGCCTCGGCTCGAGCGTCTGGACCACCGATCCCGCGGAGCAGGCGCGCCTCGTCGACGAGATCGAGGCGGGGCAGGTGTTCGTGAACGCGATGGTCGCCTCCGACCCGCGCCTCCCCTTCGGCGGTGTCAAGCGCTCCGGCTACGGCCGCGAGCTCGCCTGGCACGGCATCCGGGAGTTCGTGAACGCCAAGACCGTCTGGGTCGCCGGCCGATCGGGCGAGCGCCGCGAGGCGCGGACGGAGTAGACCGGTTGCCCTCGACACGGACGTCCGGGCGGCGCGGCGGTACGCTCGGCGTCCGTGGCCGCGGGCGAGCCTCCTTTCGCCCACGAGCCCTGACCCGGAGGTCCAAGACGTGGCGTACGCCCTCTTCGTGCTCGTGGCGCTCGTCGCCGGCGCCGGTCTGCCGCTCCAGTCGGGCATCAACGCGCAGCTCGTCCGCTTCGTCGGGCACCCGGTGCTCGCCGCCCTCGTGTCGTTCCTCGTCGGGACGGCGGCGCTGGCCGCCTACGCGGCGGCGAGCCGGCTGCCGGTCTCGCTGGCCAGGCTCGCCGAGGCGCCGCTCTGGGCGTGGACGGGCGGCTTCATCGGGGCGGCCTTCGTTGCCGTCGCGGCGGCCCTCGCCCCCAGGCTCGGCGCAACGTTCTTCGTGGGGGTGGTGGTCGCGGGCCAGATGATCGCCTCGCTCGTCCTCGACCACTTCGGTCTCGTCGGCTTCCCGCGCTACCCGTTGAGCCCGGCGAGGCTCCTCGGGGCCGCCCTCGTCGTCCTCGGCGTGGCCCTGCTCAGGCGCGTCTGACGCCGGCGTGGCATCATGACCCTCGGAGGTGAGACGACATGACCCGGAGGACGCGCACCCTGGCCGTGCTCGCCGCGGCCGTCCTGGCGGGGCCGGCCGGCGCCCTAGCCCATCACGGCTGGAGCGGCTACGACGACAGCCGCACCCTCACGCTCGAAGGCACGATCCGCGAGTCGGGCTACGAGCACCCGCACGGGTTCGTCCGCCTCGAGACGCCCGAGAAGACCTGGCTCGTCGTCCTCGCGCCCCCCTCGCGCATGGAGCGCCGGGGGCTCCCGCGCGAGGCGCTCGCCGTCGGCACCTCCGCCGTCGTGGTGGGGTACCCGAGCCGCCGGGACCCGGACGAGATGCGGGCCGAGCGGATCACGATCGGCGGCAAGACGACGGAGCTGCGCTGACGTGCACGAGCCGGTCGGCCCGGCGCTGCTCGTGTGGCTCGAGACAACGGCCGTCGCCGCCGCCATGCGGCAGTGGCTCTGGCTCTACCCGACGGTCGAGGTGGTGCACATCCTCGGGCTGGCCGCGCTGGTGGGAGGGGCCGTGCTCTTCGACCTCCGGCTCCTCGGCGTCGCCCGCGCGCTGCCGGTGACCCGGCTCGCGCGGCTGCTCCTCGGCGCGGCGCGGTGGAGTCTCGTCCTGATCGTCCCGTCGGGCCTCTTGATGTTCGCGGCCCATGCGACGGAGATGTGGGACAACCCGGCCTTCCGCGCGAAGCTCGTCCTCATCGCGGCCGCCGGGGCGAACGCCTGGGCGTTCCATCGCTTCACGATGCCCGGGGCGGCCGCCTGGGACGCCGGCGCGCCGACGCCGCCCGCGGCGCGCGCGGCGGGGCTCGCCTCGCTCGTCCTCTGGATCGGCGTCGTAACCTGCGGGCGGCTGCTCGCCTACCTGTGAGGAACCCATGACCTCGGTGTTCGACGCGTTGGGAGCGAAGGCGGCGGCGATGGTGCCCGACGGCGCGGTGGTGGGGCTCGGCTCCGGCCGCGCGGCGGAGGCGTTCCTGCGCGCGCTGGCCGAACGGGTCCGGTCGGGGCTCGGCGTGCGCGGCGTCGCGACGTCGAACGCCACCGCGCAGCTCGCCGAGCGGCTCGGCATTCCGCTCGTGCCGCTCCCGGACGAGCCGCTCGCCCTGACCGTGGACGGCGCCGACGAGGTCGACCCGCGCCTCGACCTGATCAAGGGCTACGGCGGGGCGCTCGTGCGCGAACGGATCGTCGCGGCCGCCTCGCGGCAGCAGGTGATCCTCGTGGGCGAGGAGAAGCTCGTCCCTGTGCTCGGCACCCGCGGCCGCCTGCCGATCGAGGTGATCCCCATGGCGGTGCCGCTCGTGCGCCGCCGCCTCGAGGCGCTGGGGCTCCTCACATCGCTCAGGCGCGGCGCCGACGGCCGCGACTACGTCACCGACAACGGCGGCCGGATCCTCGACGCGACCATCGGCCCCCTGTCAGACCCGCGCGGACTCGATCAGGCGATCCGCGCCGTCCCCGGCGTCGTCGACACCGGCCTCTTCCTCGGCACGGCCGACCTCGTCCTCGTCGGGAGCCCGGGCGGCATCCGCGAACTCAGGCGCGCCTGAAGTACCGCGTGAGCCTGGCGACGGCCTCCTCGAGGAGGCTGTCCTTCTTGCAGACGCAGAAGCGGACGAGCGTGCGCGGCGGGTCGGCGTCGTAGAAGGCGCTCACCGGGATCAGCGCGACCCCCGCCTCCTCGACCAGCAGGCGGCAGAAGGCCACGTCGTCCAGGTCCGGCCTGAGCCGCTCGAAGGAGGCCGACAGGAAGTAGGCGCCGGCCGCCGGCAGGACGGAGAACCCGATCCGCTCGAGATGGGCCGCGAGGTAGTCCCGCTTGGCCTGCATCCGGCGCGCGAGATCCTCGAAGTAGGCGTCGGGCAGACCGAGCCCCCGCGCGACGGCGGTCTGGAGGTTCGGCGGCGTCGTGAAGACGACGAACTGGTGGCAGCGGGCCACGGGCGCGAGGCGCTCGGGGCTCGCGGTGACGTACCCGACCTTCCACCCGGTGAGGGAGAAGGTCTTGCCGGCCGACGCGATGCGGATCGTCCGGTCGCGCATCCCGGGCATGGCGATAAGCGGCGTGAAGCGCCGTCCGTCGAAGACGATGTGCTCGTACACCTCGTCGGCGATCGCGACGGCGTCGTGCCGCACGACCAGCTCCGCCACGGCGGCCAGCTCCTCCGGCGTGAAGAGCTTGCCGGTCGGGTTCATGGGGTTGTTGAGCAGGACGGCCCGCGTGCGCGGGCCGAAGGCGGCCGCCAGGCGGGCGCGGTCGAGCCGCCAGTCGGGCGGCTCGAGGCGAACCAGGCGCGGCACCCCGCCGGCGCGCCGGATCATCGGCAGGTAGCTGTCGTAGAGCGGCTCGAAGACCACGACCTCGTCGCCCGGATCGACGTAGGCGAGGATCGACGCGGCGAGCGCCTCGGTGGCGCCCGAGGTGACGAGGACCTCCCGCGCCGGGTCGACGTCGAGCCCGTAGAAGCGCCGGTCGTGCGCCGCCACCGCCTCGCGCAGCTCCGGCAGGCCCATCATGGGCGGGTACTGATTCCATCCCTCGAGGACCGCGTCGGCCGCCGCGCGCAGGAGCTCCGGCGGCCAGCCCTCGTCCGGGAAGCCCTGCCCCAGGTTCACCGCGTCGTGCTCGCGCGCGAGCCGCGACATCACCTCGAAGACCGTCGTACCGCCCTTCGCGAAGATGGTCATGGAATCACCGTATCGTACACCGCGATCTTACACGACCGTCCCTCGCCGTGCCGCCCGGCCCCCGCGCACCAGGAGCAGCGCCGCCGCGAGCGGCACGGCGCCGGCCAGGAGCGCCGCCAGCGGAAGGCCTCCCGTCTGGTACGCCGCCGCCACCGCCACCGGCCCGACGACGGCCGCCAGGTCGCCCGTGAAGCGGAAGAGGCCGATCGTGCGCGCGTGCCCGGAGGGGGGCACCGCGCGCAGGAGGAGCGCGGCCGGGAGCATCCAGGCCGAGAAGGTCGCGCCGACCGCGAACGCGGCCGCCGAGAGGAGCGCCGGCGACGGCGCGAGCAGCACGGCCGGCGCCGCGATCGCGGCGACGCCGAGCGCCGCCGCCAGGACGCGCGCGCCGCCCCCCGTCCGGTCCGCCAGGGTCGCCATCGGGAGGAGCAGCAGGAGGTCGGCCGCGTAGTTGAAGGAGAGGACCCGGCCGATGGCGGTCGCGTCGAGGCCGAGTCGGCTCGCCGCCACGAGCGGCAGGAGGGTCACCATGACGCCGTTCCAGGTGAGGGAGATGCTGAACGACGCGGCGATGGCCGGCGCGATCGGCGACGGCGCCTCCGCCACCTCGGCCGGCTTGCCGGCCGCGCCGGCGGGCGGCGCCGACCCGACCGACGCCGCGCTCCAGGGCAGGCGCGCCCCGGCCCAGGTGGCGACCGCGGCGAGGAACCCCACCAGGGCGAGCGCGCCGCGCCAGCCGGCGAGCGACGAGACCGGACCGGCGAGGAGCCCGGCGAGCAGGAAGCTGCCGATCGTCGTGAACTCCGACAGCGACCCCGCGCGGGAGCGGGCCGACGGCGGCAGGGCCGAGATCACGAAGAGGAGGAGCGTGAGGCTCGTGACCGCCTGACCGAGCCCGCCGAGTACCCTCCCCGCGTAGAGAACCCAGGGCGCGGGGGCCAGGGCCGAGAGGAGGCCGCCCGCCGCGAGGAGGAGGCCCCCCGCGACGAAGCCGCGGCGCCGGCCAACCCGCTCGAGGACCATGCCGGCCGGCAGGTCGATGACCAGGCGGGCCATCGCGAACGCCGAGACGATCCACGCCGCGCCGACGTCCGAGAGGCCGAGGCCGCCACGCATGGCGGG
Organism: Thermodesulfobacteriota bacterium; assembly: GCA_036562265.1. Classification (GTDB taxonomy): domain Bacteria; phylum DASVDK01; class DASVDK01; order DASVDK01; family DASVDK01; genus DASVDK01. The sequence goes on from DATCKS010000292.1 coordinate 7,030, forward strand.
CAGGAGCGGCGGCACGACGCCGACCGCGGCGGCGAATGCGGCGTTGCAGACGAGCGCCGTGACGACGGCGCGGCGCGTTTC
>DATCKS010000311.1:0-8397 GCA_036562265.1 Thermodesulfobacteriota bacterium
TCCCCCCTGAGCGTCCGCACCATGCAGCGCGCCGCCCGCTCGCCGGTCTCCCCCATGTCGGTGTGCGGCGAGTAGTGGTAGCCGAAGAGCGCGGTCACCTGCTCGAGCATGCCGGCGTCGAGGTTCGCGTGGTAGTCGAGCGCGACGATCACCGGCATCCTTTGCCCCACCACGCGGCGGACCTCCCGGACGAAGTCGAGGTCGGGGTCGAGCCGGGTCGGGGTGACGAGCGACCCGTGCAGGTGGAGGAGGACGCCGTCGATGGCGTCGCGGCGGTCGCGCAGCCCCTCGCAGATGGCCCGCGTGTAGTGGAGGTAGGCGTCGTCGGCGCAGGGGCCCGCCGCGCCGGCGTCGGCGTGGACGATGCCGATCGGCTCGACGCCGGCCTTCTCGCAGACGTCGAGGAAGCCGCCGCACACCGTGTTGGTGCCGCGGTAGCGGTCGAGGATGTCCCCGCCCCTGGTCTCGGTGCGCTGGAAGTCGCGGATCGTCGTTTCGACGGGGAGGAAGCTCGCGGACTCCAGACTCAATCCGGCGATCGCCAGCCTCATGAGGCCTCTCCTTTGCGGTCGTGTTCCTGTTCCTGGGTGTGCCGCCGGCGAGCGATCACGGGCGCCTCCGGCCGGACGGCCTCGTCCGGGTGTTCGAGGTGAGGCCGCGCGGGTCGAGGAGGTCCCGCAAGGCGTCGCCGATCATGTTGAAGGCGAAGACGCTCAGGCTGAGGAAGGCGCCGGGTACGACCGCCACCCACGGGGACTGGAGGATGTCGCTGGTCCCCTCGCGAATCATGTTGCCCCAGCTCGGCGCGGGCGGCTGGATGCCGAGGCCGAGGAAGCTCAGGCTCGCCTCCTGGCGGATCGCGCCGGCGATGCTCAGCGTGCCCATGATGACGATGGGGCCGAGGATGTTCGGCATGATGTGGCGGCACATGATCCGGGCGTCGCGGGACCCGAAGGCGCGGCTCGCCGTGATGAAGTCGAGGTTCTTCACGACGAGCGTCGAGGCGCGGGCGAGCCGGACGAACACCGGCACGTGGGACAGGCCGATGGCGACGATGACGGTGAGCTCCTGGCCCGGGCCGAGCAGCGTGACGATCAGGAGCGCCATCAGCAGGGACGGAAACGAGAGCATGAGGTCGACGAACCAGGACGTCGCCCGATCGACCCAGCCCATCCGGTACCCGGCGAGGATCCCGAGGGGGATGCCGATCGCCATCGAGAGGAGGACCGACAGGACGCCGATGAGGAGCGCCGGCCTCGTGCCGTAGATGACGCGGCTCAGGAGGTCGCGGCCGTACTCGTCGGTCCCGAGCCGGTACGTCGCGCTCGGGCCCTGGAGGGCGTCGGCGATGTGCTGCTCCTCGGCGTCGTACGGCGCGAGCCACGGGGCCGCCACGGCCACGAGGACGAATCCGAGGACGATCGCGAGGCCGACCGCGGCCGTCCGGTCGCGGAGGAGCGCGGCGAGCGGCTCGAGCGCGGGGCGCCACCGGCTGGCGGCCGGGGCGCCGTCGGGGTCGACCGGACGACCAGCCGTCACCGGGAGGCTATTCATACTTCACCCGTGGATCGAAGAGGGAGTACGCGAGGTCGACGGCGAGGTTCACGACGACGATGACGAAGGCGAACATCATCAGCCCCGCCTGGATCAGGTTGTAGTCGCGCTGGTCGATGGCACCGACGAGCAGCTTGCCGAGGCCGGGCCGGTTGAAGACGGTCTCGGTGAGGATGGCGCCGCCCAGGATGCTGCCGGTGTAGAGCCCCATCGCGGTCACCACCGGGATCATGACGTTCTTCAGGACGTACTTGAAGTTCACGACGAACGGCGACAGGCCGATGGCGTAGGCGGTGCGCACGTAGTCCTCGCCGAGCCCCTCGAGCATGGACGACCGCGTGAGCCTCGTGACGTAGCTCGCCTGGATGAGGCCGAGACTCAGGGCCGGCAGCACGAGCTTGTACAGGTGCTCGCCGAGCGTGCCGGTCCGGACCGAGTGCATGATGGGGAACCAGCCGAGCTTCACCGAGAAGAGGACGAGGAGGAGGATGCCGAGATAGAAGGCCGGCAGCGAGTAGCCGGCGAGCGCGAGCAGGCGGCCGAGGTAGTCCCAGACCGAGTTCTTCCGGATCGCGGTGAAGACGCCGACCGGGATGCCGATCGCCGCGCCGATCAGGAGCGAGGCGAGTGCGAGGGTGAGCGTGTAGGGGAAGACCGCCAGGATCTCCTCCGCGATCGGGCGGTTGGTGACGAGCGAGCGCCCGAGGTCGCCGCGCAGGAGCCCGGCGAAGAACGCGAGGTACTGCTCGGAGAGCGGACGGTCGAGCCCCATGCTCCGGCGAAACGTCTCGAGCGCCTCCTCGGAGGCGTACTCGCCGAGGACCACCTGGGCGGGGTCGGCCGGCACGAGGCGCATCGCGAAGAAGACGACGGTCGCGACGGCCCACATGATGACGATGGCGGAGACGAGACGCCTGGCGATGTACGTCGGCATGGCTCACCCCCTGGCGGCCGCCGGCGGCCCGGGAGACGGACCGCCGGCGGGCGAGGGACGGATCAACGCTTCAGGAGCCGGGAGCGTTCCGTCGGCGTGTAGAACGACCAGCTCTTCTGCTCGAACCCGAGGTCGAACGAGGGGTGCCTCGCCATCGCGTACCGCCGCGTGAACAGGGGGATGGCGACGGCGTCGGTCATGATCCGGCGCTGCGCCTCCATCCAGGCGCGCGTCTGCTTGTTGACGTCGGGCTCGAAGCGCGCCGCCTCGATCAGGTCGTCCACGCCGGGGATGACCCCGCCGTAGTGCGAGAAGTTGGTGATCGCCGTCGGCTTCCCGATGATCGCGTTCGAGTGGAAGAACTGCGAGAAGTAGGGCGTGCCGGTCAGCGGGTAGCGGTAGGCCCCGTAGATCACGAACGGGTTCAGGTTCTGGCGGATCAGGCGGTGATAGGTGGGGTGGTCGACGACCCGCAGATCGACCGTCACGCCGATCCTCTTCCAGTGCTGCTGGATGAGCTGCATCGGCGGGAGGTAGATGTTGTTGTTGCTGATCGACATGCTGAACGAGAGGCCGCTCGCGTGGCCGGCCTCGGCGAGGAGCTGCCGCGCCTTGTCGGGGTCGTACGGGTAGCGCGGCACGTCGCTCGTGTGCCCGAGGTAGCCCTGCGGCAGGGGGCTGTACTCGGGATAGGCCACGTCCTTGCCGAGGAAGGCGATCAGGTCGTCGCGGTTGATCGCGTGGGCGAGCGCCCGCCTGACGCGGATGTCGTCGAGCGGTTTCTGGGTCAGGTTGAGATGCAGGATGAAGGTGTTCGCCGGCGCCGTGAGGTCGACGGCGAAGCCCGCCTTGCGGAGCCGATCGACCCAGTCCTGCTTGGCCGGGATGTCGATCGCGTGGACCTCGCCGTTGCGCAGCGCGAGCTCGCGCGTGCTGTCGTCCGGCATGAAGTGGAAGACGAGCCGCTCGAGGGTCGGCTTGCCGCGCCAGTAGGCGTCGTTCCGCACGAGCGTGACGCGCTCGCGGGGCCGATACTCCTGGAGCGCGAACGGGCCGGTGCCGATCGGGCGCGTGCGCAGGTCGACGCCGGCCGTCACGGCCTTCTTCGAGACGATGTACCCCGGTCCCCGGTTGACGAGCAGCGCCGGCAGCTCCGGGGTGACCTGCGCGGTCTTGATCCTAACCGTGTAGGGGTCGACGACCGTCACCGACTCGATGACCGCCAGGTCGTCCCGGAACGGCGACCCGGTCGCCTGGTCCTTGACGCGCTCGATCGAGAACTTCACGTCCTCGGCGGTGAACTCGCCGTAGTCGCCGTGCCACTTGACCCCCTTGCGGAGCTTGAACGTCCAGGTCAACCGGTCGTCCCCGAGGCTCCAGCTCTCGGCGAGCCCCGGCTCCAGCTCGTCGGGGCTCAGCCGGCCGTCGGGAAACCGGACCAGCCCCTCGTAGATGGCCTGGACGATCGGGACCTCGCCGACGCCGACCGAGACGAACGGGTCGAGCGTCCGGATGTCGCCGACGCCGACGCCGAGGTGCGCCGTCTGATCCCGCGCCAGCTCCGCGGCGCGGGCGCCGTCCGCGCCGAGCGCGGCGGCGAGGATCGCGAGGAGGGTGACGAGGAGCCTCAGGCCTGCGCGATGCACGACGTTCATGGTTACCTCCGTCCCCAGTGCGTGCCTGGTCCGAGTCCCTACGAGCGGGCCCGCCTCGACGAGCGCTTCGGCGGGCGCTCGCGCCAGTAGGCCGCGAACGAGGCGAGCTGCGCCTCGCTCTCGGAGATGGCCGCGACGGCCTTGTCGCCCCCCCGGGCGACGAGGAGCGCGAGCAGCGCCTCGACGATCGACATGGCGGCCGTCACCGAGTGGAAGAACGACGGCGTGTCCGTGGTGAAGAACAGCGTGTGCCGCGCCAGTCGTGCGAGCGGGGAGACCGGGCTGTCGGTGAGCGCCACGATGGTCGCGCCCCGTCCCACCGCGAACTCGACCGCCTTCACGGTGTCGCGCGTGTACGGCGCGAGGCTGATGGCGAGCAGGACGTCCCGGGTCCCGATGCCGCGCAGGTCGTCGGGGAACGTGCCGCCCCGGCCGTCGAGGAGCACGCCGTTGTCGCGGAAGAGCCGATGGACGTAGTGGAAGAAGAAGGCGAGCGGGAAGCAGCTCCGAAGGCCGAGGACGAAGAGGGTGCGCGCCCCCTCGAGCGCCTCGGCGCAGGCCAGGAACCGGTCGGTGCCGTTGCGGTCGAGGCTCGCCTGGAGGTTGTGCAGGTGCCCCGCGATCGTTTCCCGGACCGTCGTCTCGGCCCTGCCCCCCGAGCCGCGACCCTGAAGCTCGATCGCGCGGCGCGAGTAGCTCGCCGTGCCGCGCCGGAGCCGGTCGACGAACACCTGCCGGAGCGCGGGGTACCCGTCGAAGTCGAGGCGGCGGGCGAGCCTGAGCAGGGTCCCCGGCGTGACCCCGGCGCTCGCGGCCACCTGGCGCATCGACAGCAGGGCGACGTCGTCCGGATGGTCGACGAGGTATCGGGCCGATCGCTGGAGCTCTCGGCTGAGCGCGGGGAACCGGTCGGCGATCGACCGGCTGAGTTCGGCGAACCCGATGGACGCCCCCGGTGCGCGGCCTCCCATACCCGAACCGTACACCGGCCGGCGCGGGTCTGCAACAAATATGTCAAGGTGCAAGATTCTGGAACAAATGGTCCACACGCCGCGGGCTACAATCGACGCGACGGCCTCCCAGCCGACCGCCTTCGGCCGGGGCCCCTCTCGGCCGGCATCCGACCGGCAAAGGAGCAGGCGATGTTCAAGGAGTTCCGGGAGTTCGCGATCAAGGGCAACGCCATCGACCTCGCGGTCGGCGTCGTCATCGGCGCGGCGTTCGGCAGGATCGTCGGTTCGCTGGTCGACGATCTGATCAACCCGGTGCTCGGCCTCCTCGTGGGCGGGATCGACTTCTCGAACCTCTTCGTCGCCCTGAACGGCGAGAGCTACCCGACCCTGGCCGCCGCCAGGGAGGCGGGCGCGCCGACGCTCAACTTCGGGCTCTTCCTCAACGCCGTCATCAACTTCCTGATCGTGGCCTTCGCGCTCTTCCTGGTGGTGCGGACGATGAACCGGCTCAAGCGCGAGCAGCCGGCGCCGGCCGCCGCCGCCGAGCCGGCGATGCGCCCCTGCCCGGAGTGCCTGTCGGCCGTGCCGGTGAAGGCCCGCCGCTGCTCCTTCTGCACCTCGGCGCTCGCGCCGGCCGCCTAGGGTCGACCGGCCAGCCCGGTCCGGTGCAGGGCTGGCCGGGGACGGGTACGGCCCCTGCCTCCACGCGCCGCATCCTGCCCGACTCAAGGGCGATGTCGGAACGGGGGAAGGGCGCCATGGCGGTTACCGAACGATTGAGGCGAGTGCTCGACGAGCAGCACGTCGACTACCAGCTCCTGCCCCACAGGGAGGCCTTCACCGCGCAGGAGGTCGCCCAGGCGAGCCGTGTGCCCGGCCGGGAGCTGGCCAAGACGCTGGTGGTTCGGGAGGACGGCGCGCGCTACTTCATGGTGGTGCTACCGGCCCCCTGCCGGGTCGACCTCGCGGCGCTCGGGCAGGCGCGAGGCACGCGCAAGCTCCAGCTCGCCTCGGAGGGGGAGCTTGCGGAGCTCTTCCCCGACTGCGAGATCGGCGCGATGCCGCCCTTCGGCAACCTCTACGACCTGCCGGTCTACGTGGACGCCTGCCTGCCGAGGAGCGCCGACGTCGTCTTCCAGGCCGGCAACCACCACGAGGTCGTGCGGATGCGGTACCCCGACTTCGAGCGGCTCGTGCAGCCGATCGCCGGGGAGTACTGCCTCCATGCCCGCGAGCGGCGGATGGACGAGTAGTCAGCGTCCCAGACGTCGCGCCGCCGCGAGCACGGCGATGACGGTCATCGCGTCGGTGATCTCGCCCGCCGTCACCATGCGGAGCACCTCGTCGAAGGGGAGGGTCCGCACCTCGATGAACTCGGTCTCGTCGGGCGGCGCCGTGGCCGGGACCAGCTCCTCGCCGATGAAGAGGTGACAGGTCTCGTCCATGATCGACTTGTTCGAGTGGAAGGTCGTGAGGTAGGTGAGGCGGCCGGCACGATACCCGGTCTCCTCGGCCAGTTCGCGATTGGCCGCCGCCTCGCGCGACTCGCCCGGGGCCATGGCGCCGGTCGGCATCTCCAGGGTCACGCGCTTCGAGACGTACCGGTACTGCTCCGTCATCACGACCGTGTCGCGGTCGAGGAACGGGAGCACCCCCACGCACTCGCCGGTCGTGATGACGCCGTAGATCGTCTCGCGGCCGTCCGGCATCACGGCCACGTCCTCGCGGACCGACATCCAGCGGTTGCGGTAGACCTCGCGGGAGGTCTTCGTGCGCCAGGGCCTGGGCGGCATCAGAGGGGCGTCCGCGCCAGGAAGGCCTGCGTCCGCCGACCTGCCTCGCCGCCTACGCTTCCCCGGAGCCGCTCGAGATCGGCGGCGGTGTCGACGTCGAACCAGGCCGGCAGGAGCGCGGTCCTGAGGCCGGAGGCGTCGGCGCGACGCCGGGTCTCGGCCAGCACCGCGCCGGTGCTCCAGGGCATCCCCTCGAAGAGGAACGGCCGACGGGCGCAGAGGCCGATCAGGTAGTAGCCGCCGTCGTCGGCCGGGCCGAGGACGAGATCGGCGCCGTCCGCGAGGTGCGCCGCCGCCTGCTCGACGTAGGCGGCCGGGAGGGTGGGGGCGTCGCCCCCGACGAGGACGGCGGCCTCGAAGCCTTGCTCGAGGAGGGCGTCCACCACCCGCAGCATCCGCGCGCCGAGGTCCCCCTCGCCCTGGGGGAGCCTCGGCAGGTCGGGCGCCAGTTGCGCCATGTCCCCCGAGGCGTCGGCCGGCGCGTAGGCGACGACCGGCTCGGCGCCGCGCACGCGACGGAGCGTGTCGAGCGTGTCGAGCAGGCAGCAGCGGTAGAGGTCCGCGGCCTGCTCCGGCGTGAGCGGCGGGACGAGGCGGGTCTTCACCTGGCCCGGCCGCGGCGCCTTGGCCATGACCGCGACCGCCGTGCGCGCGCGGCGGGGGGCGGCGGCGTCGGGGGCGTTCGGCACCGTACGGCTCCGCGGTCCTAGCTCTTGTACTCGGGGCACTCCCGGTCGAGGAGCCGCAGCAGCGCCGGCCAGGCTCGGTGGCCCGACGGGCGGCCCCCCTGCTCGAACTGCCGCGCGGTCTTCTCGCAGATCTCCGGCGGCGGGATGACGAGCGGGGCGCCGGTGGACTGCGCGGCGATCTGCACCTCGCAGGCGCGGTTGAGGTTGAACATGAGGCCGAACGCCTCGGGGATCGTCCGTCCCGCGGTGAGGAGCCCGTGGTTGCGCAGGATCATGACCCGCTTGTCGCCGAGGTCGGCCACCAGGCGGGCCCGCTCGTCGAGGTCGAGCGCGATCCCCTCGTAGTCGTGGTAGGCGACGCGGTTGTAGAACTGGAGGGCGTGCTGCGAGATCGGCAGGAGGCCGCAGGCGAGCGCCGACACCGCCTCGCCCGCGCGCGTGTGCGTGTGGAGCACGCACTCGACGTCGGGCCTGGCCATGTGCACCGCGGAGTGGATGGTGAAGCCCGCCTTGTTGACCGTGTAGGGCGAGTCGTCGAGGATGTTGCCCTCGAGATCGACCTTGACCAGGCTCGAGGCGGTGACCTCGTCGAACGTGAGCCCGTACGGGTTGATCAGGAACTGATCGTGCCGTCCGGGCACCCGGGCCGAGATGTGGGTGAAGATGAGGTCGGTCATCCCGAAGTGGTGGACCAGCCGGTAGCAGGCGGCCAGCTCCACCCGGACCTCCCATTCGGTCTTCTCGGCCACCGGCGCCCCCTCGAGGTCGGGGATGCGCGCCAGGGCGTCGATCGTCGTCGTCATGTTCTCGATCCTACCA
>DATCKS010000330.1:0-7871 GCA_036562265.1 Thermodesulfobacteriota bacterium
TCCAGTTGCCCTTCGTGAGGAGGTAGTAGAAGCGCTCCGGGCGTTTGAGGTCGGCCACGAGGAGCCCCGCCGTGATGAGCGTGAAGAGAAACGCGAGGGCCGGGGCGGCCGTGCCGAAGAGGGCGCTCCGCTCGCCGAGCCCGACGCCGAGCGCCGCCGCCATGAGGAGGAAGGCTCCCGCCGCGATCGACTTGGTCCAGAGGTAGGCCGAGACGAGGCCGCCCCACGGCGTCTCGTGGGCCACGTTGTAGTTCACCTGGCCGCCCTCGGTGAGGTAGCCGGCCGCGACCGACTCGCCCGGCCGCCCGCCGCGACCGCCTCCGCCTTCACGGACGAGCGTCGCGAGGTCGATCGCCCGCCCGTGCCCGCCGTGCGACGTGTCGCGGTGTTGCGACCACATGCCGCCCTGGGGGTCGGTGAACATCGCCGGGTCGAGGGCGGCCGTCTCGGCCCCCACGTACCAGAGCTTGGGCTTTGTGCCCTGCTCCGGCCGGCGAACCGCGACGTTCTCCCGCCCGAGGGTGCGGGCGATGCGGCTCGTCGGGTCGTCGAGGTCGCCCGAGATGATCGCCTGCGTCGGACAGACCAGCACGCAGGCCGGCTCGAGGCCGACCTCCACCCGGTGCGCGCAGTAGTGGCACTTGGCGGCGGTGTTGGTGGCCGGGTCGATGTAGATCGCGTCGTAGGGGCAGGCCTGCATGCAGGCCTTGCAGCCGATGCAGCGCCGGTTGTCGAAGTCGACGATGCCGTCCGGCCGGCGGTAGAGCGCGGAGGTGGGGCAGATCGCGGTGCAGGGGGAGTTCGCGCAGTGGTTGCAGCGCTGGACCAGGAAGTGGCGACGGGTGTTCGGATAGGTGCCTTTCTCGACCGACTTCACCCACGTGCGGAAGACGCCAACCGGCACCTGGTTTTCCGACTTGCAGGCGACCGTACAGGCGTGACACCCGATGCACCTGCGCTGGTCGATGACGAAGCCGTACGTCGGCACGTCGCCCTCCTCGAGGGAAGCCCGTGACACACCGTTCGGAACAATCTACGCGACCGCCGGGTATCAGGCAAATAGCAAGTTGCGGGGAAGGGTATCAAGGATCGTTTATATGCAGGCGGGCTCGGGAGGTCGCGTCGTGCGGAGCACGCAACCGCGCTCGGTGCGGCGCGGTCATGGCGCTCGAGCGGAGATCGAAGGTCGTCACGCACCTCCGGTCCGGCTCGTGACACGACGAGCCGCGCTCTTGCCGCCGGCGACACGTCAGCCCCATCGTCCCCCTGCCTCTCGTCCTACGGCGGCCGGACGGCCGAGGCCCAACTCGGTTCGAACCGAGTTCGCACGGGCCCAGAGGCCCGGTACGCCCCGGTGTAGACGGCCGCCGGTTCCCGCACCTGCGACTCGCCCCAGGGGCCGAACACGCGCTCGGCCTCGTACCCGTTGTGCGCCCGACAGCGCAGTTCGATGTTCGCCACGGTCGCCGCGCCGCCTTCGGCGTACGGCCGCACGTGGTGGAACTCGAGAAAGCCCCGCTCGGCGCATCGCCGCCCCGTCCGGCTCACGAACGCGCACCGTCCCCCGTCGCGCGCCCAGACCGCTCGCTTGACCGCCGCTGGCACGTGGCGCGAGCCGGGTCTCGGGGGCGTGCCGGCTCGGGGCCGCTCGGTCGCGCCCACCTTCTGCTTGAGGAGCGTGTCGACGAGGACGGTGAGGGCGCGGTCGAGCACCTGGGCGACGTCGCCGTCGGGGATCTGGTGGCGCAGGAGGTCCTGCGCCTGTCGCAGCTTGGCGTAGGTCTCGGCGCTTGCGGTGAACTGGACCTTGTAGCGGTCGGGCGCCAGGGGCGCGACGACCGGCGGCCGTGCGGGCGGCACCTGCGCCGGGGCGGGTGCCGGCGCCGGCCGTTGCTCCACCACTGCCGGCGCCGGTAGTGAGGCCGGCGGAGCCACGCTCGCCGACGGCTCCGGGACCGGGACAGACGGGCTCGCCAGCGCCGATTGCACGGAAGGTGGCGGCGTGGCTGGTACCGCCCGCGGCGCCGGCAGCCGGCGTACCGAGGCGGGCACGGGCGGCTGGGGACGAAGCGCCGCCACCAGCGCCTCGACCTCCCGCCGGCTCTTGTGTCGCACCTGGTCCAGCAGGTCCCGATGAGTCTCCCCTGTCAGGTGCGGCGCGAGGAGCGTCACCGTCGTGAGCGTGATCGAGCCGTCGGCAAGGCGCTCGAGGAGGATCGGGAACCGCCGCGCCGCGCGCGCCGCCTCGATCCGGCCGTAGGCGGCGTGCTCGGAGAGGTGGAGGACCTGCGTGCAGTAGACGAAGAGGGACGAGCAGCCCTCGGCGAGGTAGAGGCGCCGGGCGTCGAGTTCGGCGAGGTGCGCGATGAGCGCGACGGTCGCCTCGCGTTCGCGGGCGGCGAGCCGCGGCACGGTGGCGAGGAGTTCCGAGTCGGAGAGTTGCGCGGGGTGAGCAAGCATGGGCATGGCGGCCATGCTTCCCTTCTATCACGGGGGTTCCGGAGGGCTTCCGAGGCGCCGTCGAGTGAGACACATGGGCGCGACCGGCGTCGAAGGCTCCCGATCCGAGAAACGCCGCCTGGCGGGCGGTCCCTGTCTCTACAGAGCCATCGCCGAGATGACCCCGTCCCGCTCGGCGAGGCCCCCGGCGAAGCTGTCAAGCGTGTTTTCGAAGGCGCGGGGTGTTTTCGACGGCACGCGCGGCCGCTCGCGCGAACTCGGTTCGAACCGAGTTCGAGTCGGGATGCCGCTCTGAGGAGGACCGGATCGCAACGAGCCTCCCGGTGACGCTGTCGAGGCCGTTCTCGCGGAGCGGCCCCCGGAGCGAAGCCGGTCCGGACGGCGTGCGCCGGCGGCGCCGGGCCAGGCTTGCCCCGGTCGGGGCCGCATGCTATAAACTCTCGATTACTCAGCCGATTTCCGTTTTCCAGGAGCCCCCATGACCGACTCCACCCGGGTCTCGCCCGAGCCCGCGACCGAGAGCCCGGCCGCTCGTCCGCGCGCCGATCGGTACGACCCCAAGGCGGTCGAGCCGAAGTGGCAGGCGCGCTGGGCCCAGGGCCGGGTGTTCGAGGTCGACGAGGACCCGGCGAAGCCCAAGTACTACTGCCTCGAGATGTTCCCGTACCCGTCGGGTCGGATCCACATGGGGCATGTCCGCGTCTACTCCATCGGCGACGTGATCGCCCGCTACAAGCGGATGCGGGGGTTCAACGTCCTGCACCCGATGGGGTGGGACGCCTTCGGCATGCCGGCCGAGAACGCGGCCATCAAGAACAAGACCCACCCGGCCGAGTGGACGTACAAGAACATCGGCTACATGAAGTCGCAGCTCCAGCGGATGGGGCTCTCGTACGACTGGCGCCGCGAGGTGACGACCTGCGCGCCGGAGTACTACCGCTGGGAGCAGTGGCTCTTCACGCGGATGTTCCAGAAGGGACTCGCGTACAAGCGCCTCGGCACGGTCAACTGGTGCCCGGTCGACGAGACGGTCCTCGCCAACGAGCAGGTGGAGGGCGGCCGGTGCTGGCGCTGCGGGGCGGAGGTGACCACGCGCGAGCTGTCGCAGTGGTTCTTCCGGATCACGGCCTACGCCGAGGAGCTGCTCGAGGGGCTCGACCGGCTCACGGGCTGGCCGGAGCGGGTCGTGACCATGCAGCGCAACTGGATCGGCAAGTCGGTCGGCGCGGAGATCGAGTTCGACGTCGAGGGGTCCTCGGAGCCGATCCGCGTCTTCACGACGCGTCCCGACACGCTCGGGGGGGCCACGTTCATGAGCCTCGCGCCCGAGCACCCGCGCGTGGCCGAGCTGGCGAAGCAGGGGGGACGCGAGGCGGAGGTGGCCGCCTTCGTGGAGAAGGTCCGCCGGCAGGAGAGGATCCGCCGGACGGCCGAGGATCAGGAGAAGGAAGGGGTCTTCACCGGCGCCTACTGCGTGAACCCGCTGAACGGCCGCCGGATGCCGATCTGGGTGGCGAACTTCGTCCTCATGGACTACGGCACCGGCGCGGTCATGGCGGTGCCGACCGGCGACCAGCGCGACTTCGAGTTCGCGAGGAAGTACGGGCTGCCGATGGTCCTCTCGGTGACGCCGAAGGGCGAGCCGCCACTCGACCCGGCGAAGATGACCGAGGCCTACACGGCGCCCGGCGTCCTGGTCAACTCGGGGCCGTTCGACGGCATGGACAGCGAGGCGGCGAAGGACGCCATCGCGGAGTGGCTCGCCGCGCGCGGCAAGGGGCGCAAGACGGTGAGCTACCGGCTGCGAGACTGGGGCATCAGCCGCCAGCGCTACTGGGGCGCGCCGGTCCCGATCATCTACTGCCCGGACCACGGCGCCGTGCCGGTGCCGGACGACCAGCTCCCGGTCGTGCTCCCCGAGGACGTGGAGTTCACGGGGACGGGGGCCTCGCCGCTCGCGAAGCTCGAGCGCTTCGTCAACGCGCCGTGCCCGACGTGCGGCAAGATGGGCCGCCGCGAGACCGACACGATGGACACGTTCGTCGAGTCGTCGTGGTACTTCGCGCGGTACACGTCGCCGGGCTACGACCGGGGGATGTTCGACCGGCTCAAGGCGAAGTACTGGCTGCCGGTCGACCAGTACATCGGCGGCGTCGAGCACGCGATCCTCCACCTCCTCTACGCGCGCTTCTACACGAAGGTCATGCGCGACTTCGGCCTCGTGGACTTCGACGAGCCGTTCACGAACCTCCTCTCCCAGGGGATGGTCATCAAGGACGGCGCCAAGATGTCGAAGTCGCACGGCAACGTGGTCGACCCCGACGCGCTGATCGACCAGTACGGGGCCGACACGGCGCGGCTCTTCAGCCTCTTCGCCGCCCCGCCCGAGAAGGACCTCGAGTGGAGCGACCAGGGGGTCCAGGGCTGCTTCCGCTTCATCTCGCGCGTCTGGCGGCTCGTGGTGGAGGAGCCCGACCTCTGGCGCGACGGCCCGGAGGTGGGCGTTTCGGTCGATCGCGAGGCGCTCCCGCGCGAGCTGGCCGCCCTGCGGCGCAAGACGCACGCGACGATCAAGAAGGTCACCGACGACCTCGACGGGTTCCGCTTCAACACGGCCATCGCCGCCATCATGGAGCTCGTGAACGCGATCTACCTCGCCCGCGAGGCGCACGGGACGGCCGGCGCGGCCGGCAGTGTGCTGCGCGAGGCGATCGTCGCGGTGGTGCGCCTGCTCGCGCCGTTCGTGCCCCACGTCGCGGACGAACTCTGGGAGCGGATGGGCGGCCGCGAGACGCTCGTCTTCCAGAACTGGCCCACCTTCGACCCCGCCCTGGTGCAGGCCGACGAGGTGCTCATCGTCGTGCAGGTGAACGGGAAGGTGAGGAGCCGCATCACGCTCCCCGCCGACAGCCCCGAGGACGACGTGCGAGCGGCGGCGCTGGCCGACGCCCGGGTGCGGGAGTTCACCGGCGGCAAGCCGCCGCGCAAGGTGGTGGTCGTGCCGAACAAGCTCGTGAGCATCGTGGTGTGAGGGGAGGCCGGCTTCGCGGTCTCGTCGCCCAGGCCGCGGCGCTCGCCGTGGTCCTGGCCGGCTGCGGCTACACGTTCCAGGGGGCGCAGAAGGCGCTGCCGGGAGGCGCGACGACGATCGCGATCCCGATGCTCGCCAACCCCACGCTCGAGCCGGAGCTGGCGGTGATCCTCACGGCCGCCATCCGCGACCAGTTCGCGCGCACGCAGGCGATCCGCCTGGTCCGGACGGAGGCGGCGGAGGCGATCCTCCGCGGCCGGGTCGTCGGTTTCTCGGTCGACACGATCGCCTTCGACTCGCAGGGGCTCGCCCTCGAGTACCGGGCCACGCTGACGCTGAATCTCACCCTCACCGACCCCGACGGCGGCCGGATCTTCTGGGCCGACCCGGCCGTGCGGGGCACCGACACCTACCGGGCGGCCAGCGACCCGCTCGTCACCGAGGCGAACCGGCGAGAGGCGGTGCGACGGATCGCGGCCGACATCGGGCGATCGGTCAGGGACCGGGTGCTCGCCGGCTTCTGACCGGCGTCACGCCGCGACCTGGGCCGCGTCGTCCGGTCGCGAGACCCGCGCGGTGACGAGGGCGGGGGACGAGCGGGAAGGCGGATGGGCGGAGCGAGCATCGTCGAGTTCGAGCGGGCCCTGGGCAAAGGGCAGGTGCCGGCCGTGGTGCTGTTCGTCGGCGAGGAGGCGCGCCTCGTCGACCGCGGGCTCGCCTGCCTGAGGGAGGCCGTCGTCCCGGCCGCCCAGCGCGACTTCAACGAGGATCGCCTGCGCGCGGACGACCTCGACGCGCCCCGCCTGGAGGACAGCCTCCGCACGCTCCCCGTGCTCGGCGGGCGGCGCCTCGTGATCGTGCGCGACGCCCACCGGCTGGAGGACCGGGGGGCGAAGTACGAGGCGATGCAGGCCGCCCTCGTCGCCTACGTCGAGGCGCCGGTCGAGACGACGGTGCTCGCGCTCGCCGCCGAGAAGGTCGACCGTCGGCTCAGGGTCTGGAAGGCGATCGAGAAGGCGGGGGTCGTCGTCGACTGCAGCCCGCCCGACGAGGCGACGCTTCCGGCCCGCCTCGAGGCCGAGGCGGCGGCCGCGGGCGTCCGGTTCGAACCGGGCGCGGCGCGGTTCCTGGTGGAACTGGCCGGACCCGATCTGGGGGTCCTCGAGGGGGAGGTGGCCAAGCTCGCGGCCTTCGTGGGGGAGGGGGGCCGCATCAGCGCCGAGACCGTGCGCGAGATGCTCGAGAGCCGCCGGGCGGGCGAGACCTCGGTCTTCGAGTGGGTGGACGCGGTGGCCGCCCGGCGCGCCGACGACGCGCTCGCCGGTCTCGGGCGGCTCCTCGACGCCGGGGAGGAGCCGCTGCGCCTCCTCGGGCTCCTCGCGCGACAGGTGCGCCTCGTCCTCGCGACCCGATCGATGCTCGCACGGGGTGCGAGCACGCAGGAGATCGCCGAGCGGGTCGTGCCGCGGGCGCGCTTCCTCGCCCGCAAGCTGGTCGACCAGGCGCGGCTCCACCGCGATCGCGACCTCTTCGAGATGCACGACGCGCTCGTGGAGGCCGACCTGGCCCTCAAGTCGAGCCCCGCCTCTCAGCGCTTCGTGATGGAGCGGCTGGTCCTGGCCCTCTGCGGGCTAGAGGCGCGCTGACGGCGCGGCGCGACCGCGCCACGCGTCGAGGGGCAGGGGGGGCGGCTCCTGTCGTCGGAAGCCGCCCACGGACCGGCATCGCGGCGCTCGGGCCTGCGGCCCGGGGCCGCTCTCGCGGCCCGCGCCTACGCTACTTGCCCGCGGTGGCCTTGTGGGCGGCCTTCATGAGCCGGGAGATCTTCCGGGAGGCCGTTCGCCTGTGCAGGACCCCCTTCGACGCGGCCTTGTCGAGCACGGGCACGGCCGAGGCGAGCGCGGCGGCGACCGCGGCGGGGTCGTTCGAGCCGATCGCGGCCCGCACCTTCTTGACCTCGGTCTTCACGCGCGACTTGACGCTGACGTTGCGGGCCCGGCGGCGCAGGCTCTGGCGGTGCCGCTTGAGAGCCGACTTGTGGTTGGCCACGAATGCTCCTCCCGATGGGATGCGGGGCCGACCGGGAAGGCCGCCCACGCCGAAGACGAAACCGCAGACTACTAGCAACCGCGCCGGGGGGGTGTCAAGCCGGGGCGGGCCCGGCGTTCGGCGGGTCGCGAAGGGGCCTTCCGCCGAAGACGCGCAAGCCGCGTCCGGCGCGGCTTGGGCTCGCCTGTGGGCCCCGAATTGCGGCCTCCCGCGAGGCCCGGGCGCGCGGAAGCCGCATCAGGCAAGGCGGGAGCATACGCTCGACCGCCCCGCAAGATAAACACGGGGGCTTGCACGGAAGGGCAATCCCCAGGTTGGCGCCGCGTCCAGG
>DATCKS010000261.1:0-4096 GCA_036562265.1 Thermodesulfobacteriota bacterium
CGGCGAACGGCGCGGGGAGTAATCCGGTCGCCTGCCGTGGGCCCGATCGGCTACACTCGGACGAGCGTCGCACGCCGGCCGGCGCGCGACGGTGACGGGATGGATTCATCGGAGGACGGGATGAGGATTCGCATGCGCTACGCGCTCGCCGGAGCGCTCGCCCTCGCGTTCGTCCAGGGAGCGTCGGCGGAGGAGCTGGTCATCGCGGTCTACGGCGGCTCCTTCCACGACGACACGAAGACCTGCCACGTCGCCGCCTTCGAGAAGGCGACCGGCGCCAAGGGCGTGACCGTACTCGGCAGCTCCGTGCAGACGGCCGCCCGGCTGCGCGCCACCAGGGGCAAGCCGGACGTCGACGTCGCCTACATGGACCTCGAGGTGGCCGTGCAGGCCAAGGCCGAGGGGCTCCTCGAGAAGATCGACACCCGCAAGCTCGCGCACATCGGGGACATCGTCCCCTCCGCGATCGACCCCGACGGACACTACATCGGCTTCATGACCGCGGCGACCGTCATCGCCTACAACCCGCAGGTCGTCAAGACGCCTCCCACGTCCTGGGCCGACCTCTGGAAGCCGGAGTTCAAGGGGAAGCTCGCGCTCGGAGACATCACCGGCACGTCGGGGCTCCACTTCCTCCTGGCCGTGAACCGGATGCGCGGCGGCACGCTCGAGAACCTCGACCCCGGCTTCGCCGCCGTCAAGGAGCTCTTGCCGAGCGCGGTGACCCTCTACACGCAGGCGGATCAGATCGTCTCCCTCTTCGAACGGGGCGACGTCGTCATCGCACCGTGGTACCCCGACCGGATCGGCTCGGCCGCGGCGAAAGGGGTGCCGGTCGCGGTGGCGTACCCGAAGGAGGGCGGCGTCGGCATCCTCCCCACCGTGTCCATTCCGAAGGGGGCGAAGAACCCGCAGCTCGCCCTGAAGTACATCGACGTCCTCCTGTCGCCCGAGGGGCAGAAGTGCTTCGCCGAGAAGAAGTTCGCCGGCCCGGTGAATCGGAAGGTGGAACTCTCGCCCGAAGCGGCGAAGATCGTCCCCTTCGGCGAGTCTCTCGAGAAGCTGTGGTTCCCCGACGCGCAGTACGTCGCCGCCCACCGGCAGGCGTGGACCGAGCGCTGGAAGCGGGAGATGGCCCGCTAGCGACAGACCCGGCTCCGTGCACGACCTCACGATCGAGCGGCTCACCAAGCGGTACGGCCAGGTCGTCGCCGTCGACGGCATCGACCTGGCCGTACGTCACGGCGAGTTCCTGTCGCTCCTCGGGCCGAGCGGCTGCGGCAAGACGACGGTGCTCCGCATGGTGGCCGGCCTCGTCGAGCCGGACGCCGGCCGTATCGCCCTCGGCGCCCGGGACATCACCCGGACGCCCGTGCACCGGCGCAACGTGGGCCTGGTCTTCCAGTCCTATGCCCTCTTCCCGCACCTGTCGGTCTTCGAGAACATCGCGTACGGCCTGCGGCGCCGAGGCGGCCTCGCCGAGGCCGAGATCCGGCGGAAAGTGGACCGGTACCTCGCGCTCGTCCGGCTCGACGGCGTGGCCGACCGGAGCCCCCGGCAGCTCTCCGGCGGCCAGCAGCAGCGGGTGGCGCTGGCCCGCGCGCTGGTGACCGAGCCGGCGGTGCTCCTGCTCGACGAGCCGCTGTCGAACCTCGACGCCCTCCTGCGCGAGGAGATGCGGGTCGAGCTCAAGCGGCTCCAGGAGACGCTCCAGATCACCACCATCTTCGTCACGCACGACCAGGCGGAGGCGCTCGCCCTGTCCGACCGCGTGGCGGTCATGTGCCGCGGGCGGCTCGAGCAGCTCGACACGCCGGAGGCGATCTACCACCGCCCCGCCTCGCGGTTCGTGGCGACGTTCCTCGGTCGATCGGCCCTGTTCGAGGGGACGGTGACCGGCCGGGAGGCCGGGCAGCTCGTCGTCCGCCTCGCCGACGGCCTCGAGGTCCGGGCGGCCGCGCGAGGCGGCGTCGAGCCGGGAGATCGCGTGGACCTCGTCCTGCGGCAGGAGGCGGTGCGCCTCGTGCCAGCTCCGACCCCGGGCGCCGCCAACAGCGTGCCGGCCACGGTGGTCTTCGTCGCCTTTGCCGGGGCCACGAGCCAGTACGTCGTGCGGCTCGCATCCGGCACGGAGATCACGGTCGAGGCTCCCTCCTCGAGGGGCGCGCCGGCCCTCGCGCGCGGCGCATCGGTCCACGCCGAGTGGGCGGCGGACGATCTCATCGTCCTGCCGGCGGCGGGGCGGGCGTGAACCGCCGCGGCCTCCTCCTCCTTACGCCGGCCATCGTCCTGCTCGTCGTCGTCTTCGCGGCGCCGGTGGCGCTCATGTTCCCGACGAGCCTCAGGCCCTACATCCCGGGTCAGGGGATCGGCGAGGGCTGGACCGCCGAGAACTACGTCAAGCTCGTGACCGATCCCTTCGTGCTGAGGGTCGGGGCGCGGACGATCGGCCTCGGCTTCACCGTCACCCTCGTCACCCTCGTGGCCGGCTACCCGCTGGCCTACGTCATCGCTCGCACCCGATCCCGCGCGCGCCCCTGGCTGGTCGTGCTCGTCGTCTTCCCGCTCCTCCTGAACCTGGTGGTGCGCTCCTTCGGCTGGATCGCCCTCCTCGCCAACCGCGGCCTGGTGAACGAGACGCTCCTCGCGCTCGGCGTCATCGACGCGCCGATTCGCCTGATGTTCAACTTCACCGGGCTCCTCGTCGGCCTCACGCACATCTTCCTGCCGTTCATGATCCTCGTGCTGGCCGCGGCCATCCACAACATCCCCGCGGAACTCGAGGAGGCGTCGGGGACCCTCGGGGCGAACCGGGCTGTTACCTTCCTCACGGTGACGCTGCCCCTCAGCCTCCCGGGCATCCTCGGCGGGTCGATCCTGGTCTTCGTTCTCACCATCAGCGCCCTGGTGACGCCGAGGCTCCTCGGCGGGCCGACCTACCAGGTCATGTCGACGATGATCTACGACCAGTTCGTTCAGCTCCTCGACTGGCCCGGGGGGTCGGCCATGGCCATGGCGCTCACCGCCATCGTCCTCCTCATGATCGGGTTCTCGAGCCTCCTTGCGGCCCGCTACCGGGTGCGCGGATGAGCGTCGCGCGGGTTACCGGGCGCCTCTACCTGGCGCTCCTCCTCGCCTTCCTCCTCGCGCCCGTCGTCGTGGTCGTCCTGGCCTCGCTCAGCACGACCTCGTACCTCACGGTGCCGCCGAAGGGGCTCACGCTCCGGTGGTTCGGCGAGGTCCTGCGCAACCCGGAGTTCCTCGACGCCATCGCGACGAGCCTGGTGCTGGCGGCCGCCGCGACCGCCGGCTCGCTCGTCCTCGGCACCGCCGCGGCCTACGCGCTGGTGCGCCGGGCGGTCCCCGGGGCGGCCGGCGTGTCGGCCTTCCTCATGGCGCCGCTGGTCTTTCCGGGGGTGGTGATCGGCGTGGCGCTCCTCCAGTTCTACACGCAGGTCGGCATCGCCGGCAGCTTCGCCGGGCTCGCCGCGGCGCACGTCGTCATCACCGTGCCCTACGTCGTCCGCGCCGTGATGGCGAGCCTCGCCGGCGTCGACGGCTCGATCGAGGAGGCGGCCCGGGTGCTCGGCGCCTCTCCGCTCACCGCCTTCTTCACCGTCACGCTGCCGCTCGTCCGGCCCGGCCTCGTGAGCGGCGGGCTCTTCTCGTTCATCATCTCCTTCGACAACGTCCCGGTCTCGATCTTCCTCCTGAACGTCAGGCAGACGACGCTGCCGGTGAAGATCTTCACGATGGTGGAGTACGGCGTCGACCCGTCCGTTGCCGCCGTCTCGACGCTGCTCATCATCGCCACCGGCCTCGGCCTCGTCCTGGCGGAACGCTGGACCGGGTTCCACAAGTTCGTGTAGGAGGCCCCATGATCCGCACGCCGCACGGCTTCCCCGTGATGCTCACGTTCGACCTCGACGCCGAAACGCTCTGGACCGCCCGCGACCCGGCGAACGCCACGAAGCCGATCACCCTCTCGCAGGGCCGCTACGGCTGGAAGGTCGGCACCGGACGGGTTCTCGATCTTCTCGACCGCTACGGCATCACGGCGACGTTCTTCATCCCCGGCCTCGTCATCGAGCAGCAC
>DATCKS010000385.1:0-7269 GCA_036562265.1 Thermodesulfobacteriota bacterium
AGCTGGGCGTCGGGTGCGAGCGAGAGGACGACCCCCTTCATGGCCGCCACCCAGCCGTCGACGAGGCCGAAGTCGGTCGTGAAGGTGATGATCGTACGTGCCGGATGCGCCACGGCGCAATCGTAGCGCGGATGACACGCCTGCGGGGCCTCGGGGCCCGCTCGGGGGGCGTGAGCCCGAGCGGGCGGGCCGGACGCCCCGAAGGCGCGCGGTGGCCGGGTTAGTGCAGGGTGGGCTTGCCGCGGGGCTCCAGCCGGTCGGCGCGATGCCGGCGCTCCTGCTGGGCGCGCTCCTTCTCGCGCGCCTCCATGAGGCCGGTGAGGTCGGTCTGCATCTTCGCGAGGACCACCCCGATCATCTTGAGGATGTTGCTGATGTTCTTGTCGAACTCCGCCTTCGCCTTCCGGTCGGCGATGAGGTTCCGCAGCGCCTTCTCCACCGAGGTCATGACCTCGTAGAGCTGCTGGTGGTTCGCCTCGACCTTCTCGATTCGGGCCTCCAGCGCCTCGAGCCGCGCGCTCCCGTCCATGAAAGGATCCTCCTCCCCGCGTAACGGCATTTCGAGTCTATCCGTCGCCCGAAACGGCCGTCAAGGTCGAAAAACGTCACCGGCGGCGGGAGCCGGCGGCGAGCCCCGCGAGCCCGATCGTTGCCGACGCCACCATCAGGACCAGGCTGACCGCGTTGATCACCGGGGTCGAGCCGTCCCTGAGGCTCACGAACATGGTGATCGGCAGCGTGGCGTCGGAACCGACGAGGAAGAGCGTCGTGTTGAAGTTCTCGAACGACATGAGGAACGCGAGCGCCCCCGCCGCCACCGCCGCGGGGCGGAGAAAGCGGAGCGTGACCGTGACGATGGCGGCCGGCCGCGTCGCGCCGAGCGTGCGGGCCGCCTCCTCGAGGCTGCGGTCGAACTTCCGCAGGCGCGCGGTGAGGACCAGCGTCGTCAGCGTCGTGATGAACGAGAACTGGCCGAGGACGACCAGCACGAGGCTCGGCCTGAGCGACTCGACCTCGATCCCGGTCGCCGCCTCGACGGCGTTGGCGACGGTGCTCGAGAAGACGAGGATCGAGATGCCGAGGATCACGCCGGGGATGACGAGCGGCGTGAGCGCGAGCGTGTAGAGCGCCCCCTTGAACGGAAAGGTCTCCTGCTCGAAGAGGAACGCGTTGGTCGTGCCGACGGCGACCGACGCGAGCGTCACCCAGAACGCCACCTGCACCGACGTCGCCATGCCGCGCAAGAGTTCGCGGTCGTGGAGGAGCCCGACGCGCCTGGGCCCCGGGGCGAGGAACCAGTCGAGCGTGAACCCCTGCCACGGCAGGGCGGGGAAGAGGCTGTCGTTGAAGGCGAGCACCGCGACGACCGCGAGCGGCGCGAAGAGGTAGACGAAGAAGACCGCCACGTAGGCGCCGTGGAGGACGCGCACCGCGCGCGGGGTGGGGATGCCGGGGATCATCGACCGACCGACCCGGCAAGCGTCTGGCCGGTCAGCCTGAGACCGAGCCAGACGATGGCCGAGGAGAGCGTGAGGAGGAGGAAGCCGAACGCCGCCCCCTGCTCCCAGTTGAAGCGGACGATGAACTGGTCGTAGACCTGCTGGGTGAACCAGAGGCTGTTCTTGCCGCCGAGAAGGGTCGGCGCGAGGTAGTTGCCGAGCGTCAGCATGAAGGCCACGATGCAGCCGGCGGCGATCCCGGGCATCGCGTGCGGCACGACGATGTCGCGCAGGATGGCAGGCGCTCGCCCGCCGAGGTCGTACGCCGCCTCGATCAGGCTGTCGTCGAGCGTGTCGAGCACGGTCACGATCGGGACCACCATGAAGAGCGTCGAGGTGTAGACCAGGCCGACCATGATCGCGGCGTCGTTGTAGAGCAGCTCCACCGGACCGTCGGCGAGGCCGGACCAGACGAGGAGCCGGCTCACGACGCCGGTCTCGCGCAGGAGGATCATCCAGCCGTAGGTCCGGACCAGCTCGCTCACCCAGAAGGGGACGAGGCAGAGGAGGAAGAGCGCCCCCTTGCGGCGGCCGCGCGCCACCTTGGCGATGTAGAAGGCGACCGGGAAGGCGACCGCGAGCGTGAGCGCCGTGGCGACGAGCGAGTAGACCGCGGTCCGGACGAACGTCCGCCAGTAGAGCGGCTCGGCGAAGAAGCGGACGTAGTTGTCGAGCGTGAAGGCGCGCGTCTCGTCGCCGCGGACCCGAAGCGAGAGGAGCAGCATGTCGACGTGCGGCAGGACGACGAGCACGAGGAGCCAGAGCACGGCAGGGGCGAGGAAGAGCGCGAGCCCGAGCCGGCTCCCCTTCCCCATCACGCGCCCTCCTTCGGGAAGCAGACGGCCGCGTCCGGCTCGAGGCGCAGCTCGACGGCGGCGCCCGGGGCGAGGTCGGCGAACTCGCCGGTCTGGGGCAGCGCCACGGCGATCTCCTGGCCGCTTCGCACCTCGCGGACGATGACCCGGCTCGCCGCGCCGTTGAAGAGGACGCTCTCGACGCGGGCGGCGACGCGGCCGGCGCCGCCGTTGCCCTTGGCGTCGCGGTTCGCGATCGCCAGGGCGATCGCCTCGGGTCGGACGAAGACCTCGACCCTCCCCCCCTCGGTCACCCCGGCCTCGGCCCGCGCGGTGACGACGAAGCCGGCCTCGGTCTCGACCCGGGCCTCGCCGCCCCGCACGGTCGCCGCCCGGCCGACCCATCGGTTGCTGTCCCCCACGAATCCGGCGACGAAGGGGGTGCGCGGCCGGTAGTAGAGCCCCTGGGGGGTGTCCACCTGCTCGAAGCGGCCGTCCTTCATGACCGCCACGCGGTCCGACATGACGAGCGCCTCGCTCTGGTCGTGCGTGATGTAGACGAAGGTCGTCCCGATCTCGGCCTGGAGCCGCTTGAGCTCGACCTTCATCTGCTCCCTGAGCTTGAGGTCGAGGGCGCCGAGCGGCTCGTCCAGGAGGAGCACGGTCGGGTCGAGGACCAGCGCGCGGGCGATCGCCACCCGCTGCCGCTGGCCGCCGGAGAGCTGGTCGATGCGGCGCGGGCCGAAGCCGGCAAGCCCCACCCGCTCGAGCATCCCCTCCACCTTCGCGCGGATCTCGGCCGAGGGGACGCCGCGCCGCCTGAGGCCGTAGGCGACGTTCTCCGCCACGTTCATCATCGGGAAGAGGGCGAGGTGCTGGAAGATCAGGTTGACCGGCCGCCGGTTGGGCGGAACCCCGAGGACCGATCGCCCGCCGATGCGGATGTCCCCCCGGTCGGGCTCGCCGAACCCGGCGATCATCCTGAGGAGGGTGGTCTTCCCGCAGCCCGAGGGGCCGAGGATCGAGAAGAACGCCCCCCTGGGGATGGCGAACGAGACGCCGTCGACGGCGACCTGCCCCGGGAAGGCCTTCGCCACGTCGACGACCTCGAGGTCGGGGGCGAGCGCCGCCGCTCGCCCCCGCTCGACTGCCATCGGGCTACTGCGACCGGGCCGCCCGGACCTTGTCGAGGATGTTCCCCTCGATCTCCTCGAGGCCGGCCGGCACCGCCGGGTACCACTTGATGTTGTCGAGGTCCTTGGCCGGGAAGCTCGCCCGGTACAGCTTCGAGAGCGTCGGGTCGACGAACCTGTCGGCCCCCTGCGAGGCGGTGAAGTTCCCCGCCGAGGCGACGATCTTCGCGGCGATCTCCGGCTGCATGACGAAGTTGATCCACCGGTAGGCGGCGTCGACGTTGCGCGCCTTCGCGGGGATGGCGAAGGTGTCGACCCAGCCGAGCGCGCCCGACTTCGGCGCGCGGAAGACGATGTCCGGGTTCTCCTGCGTGAGCTTCCAGCCCCCCGAGTCCCACCCCATGGCGAGGACGACCTCGCCGCTGCGGACCAGGCCGAGGAGCGCGTCGCCGTTGGTCCAGTAGTCCTTCACGTACCGCTTGCACTCGATGAGCTTCGCCCCCACCTTCTCCATGAGCGCCGTGTACTTCGCCCGGTCGCCGTAGAGGGCGAAGGGGTTCTCCCCCATCGCGAAGGCGAAGGCGATGAGCGTCGGGCGCCTTGTCCGGTAGCTCACCTTGCCGGCGTACTTCGGGTCGCAGAGGTCGAGGTAGTCGCTCGCGCCGCCGGCCACCTTCGTGTTGACGATGAGGCCGTCGGTCCCCCAGATGTGCGGCAGCCCGTACACCCGCCCGTCGAGCGTCGTGACCTGCTTGGTCGCCTCGAGCATGGAGGGGATGAAGAGCTTCGTGTCCACCCTGGCGAGGTCGAGCGGCTGGTAGATCCTGTAGTCCGCCTGCGCGCCGGTGATCCGGTCCTGGGACGGCTGCGCCAGGTCGAAACCGGCACCGCCCGTGGCGCGCAGCTTCGAGATCATCTCCTCGTTGTTCGAATAGGTGACGTTGACCGTGATGCCGGTCTCCTTCTGGAACTGCTCGACGACCTCGTTCGGGGCGTAGCCCTTCCAGGTGAGGAGCCGGAGTTCCGCCGACGCGGCGGCGGTGGTCCAGAGGGCCGCCACGACGGCGGCCACGGCCAGGGTGACGATGCGGGTGCTCATGGGAGACCCTCCTGCTTCGAGAAGAGCGTCGGCGTCCGGAAGCGGCGGCGCTGGGTGTCGCCGCGGCGCCCGCGCGTCTCCGGATGCCGCCGGCCCCGCGGCCGGGCCCCGGGGGCCGTCCGGGGGCGGCGGACCGCCGAGGGGACGCCGATTCCGGTGAGCGGCCGCGCTCCGTGGCCGGAACGGGAGGTCACGGCGCTCGACCGCTCTAGAGCCCGAGCGCCTCGCGCGCGAGCGGCGGCACGGGATCGCGCCACGGCAGGAGCCGCTCGAGCGCGTGGCAAACCTGGAGCACGGTCGCGTCGGCGAAGCGCCGGCCGACGACCTGGAGCCCGACCGGCATCCCGCGATCGTCGACGCCGCAGGGGATCGACGCGGCCGGCTGGCCGGTCAGGTTGAACGGCGGCGTGAAGGGGGTCCACTCGGCCCACGCGATGGGGCTCGCCGACTCGGGCCAGTCGCCCGGCACGTCCCGCTCCGCCTCGAAGGGCGGGATCGGCAGGGTCGGCAGGAGCAGGACGTCGTAGCGCTCGAAGAAGGCGGCCACCGACCGGCAGAACGCGGCGCGCGCCGAAAGGGCGTCGAACACGTCGGTCGCCGTGTAGCGGTCGGCCAGGCGCACGAGGCGCGCGAAGCCGGGGTCGAGGTCCGCCTCGTGCGCGTCGAGGAGGGCCCCCGCGGCGCTGCGGCGCCCGGCCACCCAGAGCGTCTCGAAGCACTTGGCCGGGCTCTCGAACGGCGGCGCGACCTCCTCCACCGCGAGGCCGGTGCCGGCCGCGAACGCCGCCACCGCGGCGCGCACCGCCCGGTCGATCGCCGGGTGGACCGGCACGCCGAAGAGGGTCGGCGCGAACGCCGCACGCAGCGGCGGCAGCGGCTCGTCGAGCGCCTCGACGTAGGAGCGCCCCTCGTCGGGCAGGCTCACGTGGTCGCGGGGGTCCGGGCCCTTCAGCACGTCGAGCCAGAGCGCCGAGTCGCGCACCGTCCGGGTCATCGGCCCGCCGTGGGAGAGCATGTCGGTGATGCTCGGCGGGTAGTACGGCACGCGCCCGAGGGAGGCCTTGAGCGCGAAGACGCCGCAGAACGCCGCCGGGATGCGCACCGAGCCGCCGCCGTCGGTGCCGAGCGCGGCCGGCACCATGCGGGCCGCGACCGCCACGGCGGAGCCGGCCGAGGAGCCGCCGGCCTGCCGCGCCGGGTCCCAGGGGTTGCGCGTCACGCCGGTGAGCGGGGAGCTGGCGGTCCCCTTCCACCCGAACTCCGGCGTCGTCGTCTTGCCGACCATGACCGCCCCGGCGGCGAGGCTCCGCTCGACCGCCGGCGACGACTCCTGCGGCACGAAGTCGCGGTACGCACGGGAGCCGCGGCTCGTGCGGACGCCGGCGGTCAGGAAGAGGTCCTTCACGCCGAAGGGGACGCCGTGCAAGGGCCCCCTGAACCGGCCGGACGCCGCCTCCCGCTCGAGGTCCCGGGCGGTGCGGCGGGCAAGGTCGGCGGTGACGAGGCAGAACGCGTTCAGCGTCGGGTCGAGCCGCTCGATGGCGGCAAGCGACGCCTCGACCAGCTCCACCGGGGACACCTCCCGGCTGCGCACCCGGGCCGCCATCTCGAATGCCGAGAGGGCGAGCAGCCGGAGGTCGGCGGGCATGCCGCGGCTCGCCCCCGCGCGCTAGGCGCTCGGCGCCGCCGCGCCGGCGCGGGTCCCCGCCGAGGGGGCCGGCGGGTCGGGGTGGACGTGCTTCTCCGGCATCCCGAGCGGGAAGTGGCACGCCGCGAAGTGGCCCGGCTTGAGTTCCCGCCACTCGGGCTCCACCTCCGCGCAGACCTTGCGCCGGTACGGGCAGCGCGGGTGGAAGCGGCAGGCCGACGGCGGGCTGATCGGCGACGGCACGTCCCCCTCGAGGATGATGCGCTGCTTCTTGACCGTGGGATCCGGGATCGGCACGGCCGAGAGGAGCGCCTCGGTGTAGGGGTGGAGCGGGTTCGAGTAGAGCGCCTTCGCGTCGGCCAGCTCCACGATCTTGCCGAGGTACATGACCGCCACGCGGTCGCTGATGTGCTCCACGACCGAGAGGTTGTGGGCGATGATGATGTACGAGAGCCCGAACTCGGCCTGGAGGTCCTCGAGCAGGTTGATCACCTGCGCCTGGATCGAGACGTCGAGCGCCGAGACCGGCTCGTCGCCGATGACCAGGTCGGGGTTGAGCGCGAGGACGCGGGCGATGCCGATGCGCTGGCGCTGCCCGCCCGAGAACTCGTGGGGGTAGCGGCGCATGTGCTCGGGCCTGAGGCCGACCTTCTCGAGGATGTGGGCGACCTTCTCCTTGCGCTCCTTCGGCGTCCCGAGCTTGTGGATCTTGAGCCCCTCCTCCACGATCGACCCGACCGTCATGCGCGGGTTGAGCGAGGCGTAGGGGTCCTGGAAGATGATCTGCATGCGGCGGCGAAGCGCCCGCATGCTGCGGCGGTCGAGCGAGAAGACGTCGTGCCCGTCGAAGACGACCTTGCCGCCGGTCGGCTCGATGAGCCGCAGGATGACCCGGCCGGTGGTGGACTTGCCGCAGCCCGACTCCCCCACGAGGCCGAGCGTCTCGCCCCGCTTGAGCGTGAAGCTCACCCCGTCGACCGCGTGGACCTTGGCCACCTGCTTGCCGAGGAGGCCGCCGGTGATCGGGAAGTGCTTGACGAGGTCCTTGACCTCGAGCAGGGTTTCTCCCTTGGCCGCCGTCTTGACCTCCATGTCG
>DATCKS010000387.1:0-12047 GCA_036562265.1 Thermodesulfobacteriota bacterium
CGCCCGACGCCCGAACTCGGCGAGCATCGCGAGACGGGCCCGGACGCGCGCCACCTCCCTGCCGAGCTCCGCCCAGGCCCCGATGCCGTGCGCCAGCATGGTCGCGATGCCGGCGACCGCGAAGACGCCCGCCGGCAGGCGGACGCCGCCTTGCGCGGCCGCCGCCACCGCCGCGAGGCCGGCGATCCCCGGCAGCCCCGCCAGCGCGAGCGCGACGCCCCGCCGCCGCCCCCTCGCGACCAGGAGCGCCGGCAGCGCGAGTCCGACCGCCGCGAGCCCCGCATGGGCGTTGCCGACGACGCGCGGGCCGCCGCCGCCGAGCACCGTGTCGGTGATGTGCGCCTGGATCTGGACGCCCGGCGTGATGCGGCCGAGCGGCGTCGCGCGGAAGTCCTGCAGCTCGAGCGCCGTGGCGCCGACGAGCACGATCCGATCGCGAAAGACCTCGTCCGGCACGCGCCCGGCCAGCACGTCCGCGTACGAGACGACCGGCGGCCGCCCGGCAGTGAAGTCGAGCCAGAGGTCGCCGCCGCCGGCCGCCGCCGCGAGGCGCTCGGCCGGGACGCCGGCGGCGAGTCGCGCCGCCTCGAGGCCGAAGGCGTAGATCGGCTCGCCGCCGATCGTGTCGCGCAGCGACGCGCGCCTGACCGCGCCGTCGGGGTCGATCGGGACGAGGATGCTCCCGACGGCCGCGGCCCCCTCGGCGAGGATCGGCAAGGGGACGTTCGCGTACTCGAGGGTAAGCCCGTTCGCGAGGACCCGCTCCTCCTTGAAGGCCGCCAGGAGGACGCGCCCCGAGCGGTGGACGGCCCGGGCGAGGGCGGCGTCCTCCTCGGGATGGCTCGAGCTGCTGAAGTCGATGTCGAGCCCGATGACCCGGGCGCCGGCCGCGGTGAGGCGATCGACGAGCGCCGCGTGGCGCGACCTCGGCCAGGGCCACCCCTCGAGCTCCCGGAGGCTCGCCTGGTCGATGGCCACGACGACGACCGGCCCGGCGTACGGCCGCTCGAGCAGGCGGGTCAGACGATCGTGGACGGCCCGGTCCAGGAGGCCGGTGAGCCCGACGAGGACGGCCGCGCCGACCGCGCAGGCGACGGACAGGAGCTGCACGACGAGCGGCGTGCGAATCACGGCGGCCCTCCCCCGGCGGCCGCCCGGCGGGCGGCGGGGGCGGACTCTACGGGCGGCGGGCGGCGGTGTCAAGCACGGCGCGCCCGGGCCCGGCGGCCGTGGAGGTAGGGTATCCCGCGGAGGTCGTCGCGTGCCCTCGACTTCGCGTCTCGCCCCGGACGGCCGGCGGCTCCTCGCCGCGGCGTTCGTCCGCAACGCCGCGTACAGCGCGCTCTCGATCGCCCTCGGCCCCTACCTCGAGGCGCTCGGCCTCGGCGCGGCCGAGATCGGGTGGGTCTTCACCGCGGCCCTGGCGGGGAGCGCCACCATGACGGTGCTCGTCGCCGCCATCGCCGACCGGGTGGGACGCCGCCGCGTGCTCGTGGCCGGCGCGGCGCTCATGGCGCTCGGCGGCGCGATGTTCGGCGTGGCGGCGAGCCCGGCGCTGCTGGCCGCCGCCGCGGTGCTCGCCGCCATCAACCCGGCGGGCCGCGAGCTCGGCCCGTTCCTCACGGTCGAGATGGCCGCGCTGCCCCAGACGACGACCGACGAGGGGCGCACCGGCGCTTTCGCCGCCTACAACGTGGTCGGGACGCTCGCCGTCGCCCTGGGGTCGCTCGCCGCCGGGCTGCCGGCGCTGGCCGGCCTCGAGGGCCTCGCCGCGCACCGGGCGCTCGTCGCCGCGTACGCCGTCGCCGGGCTGGCGCTCGTCGCGCTCTTCGCGCGCCTCACGCCGGCGGTCGAGGCGCCGGCCGCCGCGCCGGGCGGGCGCCGTCCCGGCGCCTGGCTCGGCATCCACCGGTCGCGCCGGAGGGTCCTCGGGCTGTCGGCCCTCTTCGCGCTCGACGCCTTCGGCGGCGGCTTCATCGTGCAGAGCCTCATGGCCTACTGGTTCGCCCTTCGCTTCGGGCTCGACACGGCGACCCTCGGCGCGATCTTCTTCGGGGCGAACCTCTCCGCCGCCGTCTCGTACTTCGCCGCCGCGCCGATCGCCCGGCGCATCGGCCTCCTCAACACGATGGTCTTCACGCACCTGCCGTCGAACGGGCTCCTGGTGCTCGTGGCGTTCATGCCGACGGCGGAGTCGGCCGTGGCGGTGCTGCTGCTCCGCTTCCTCTGCTCGCAGCTCGACCTGCCGACGCGGCAGTCCTACCTGATGGCCGTGGTGGCGCCCGACGAGCGGTCGGCGGCGGCCGGCCTCACCGGCGTCGCCCGCAACGTCGCCTACGCGGTGGCGCCGGTCTTCACGAGCGCGACCCTCGCCGTGCCGGCTCTGGGGCTCCCCTTCATCCTCGCCGGGGTCATCAAGGGGCTCTACGACGTGCTCCTGCTCTTCACCTTCCGGCGGGTCAAGCCGCCGGAGGAGCTGCGCTGAGCGGCCGCGAGCCGCCGGGATGTGAGGCGCGGGTCGGCCGTAACCCGAGGAGGGGGCGGAAGGTCCGCCCCCTCTGGAAAATGGAAAGGCCTGACCCCCTGGAAAATGGAAAGGCCTGACCCCGTCCTCTAGTAGATGGTGAAGCCGCCGTCGATCACGAGGAGGGCGCCGGTGACGAGGCGCGCCTCGTCGGCCGACGCGAGGTAGACGACGGCGCCGACGACGTCCTCCGGCGCCCCGATCAGCCTGAGCGGGATGCGGGCCAGCCGCCCCTCGCGGAACGCGGGGTCGGCGATGTCCTTGCGGTTGATGTCGGTCTCGATGAGGCCGGGGCAGACGGCGTTCACGCGGATGCCGTGCGGCGCCAGTTCGACCGCCATGGCCTGGGTCAGCATGCTCACGCCGGCCTTGCTCACCGAGTAGTGCGCGAGGTTGGGCGACGGGCGGATCGCGGCGGACGAGGAGAGGTTGACGATGGCGCCGGCAATGCCGCGCTCCACCATGTGCCGCGCCACCGCCTGTCCGACGAGGAAGGCCCCCTTGAGGTTCGTGTCGACCGTGGCGTCCCACTCGCGCTCCTCGATCTCGAGGAACGGTGTCCGCTTGAGGACGCCGGCGTTGTTGACGAGGAGGTCGATGCCGCCGAGCGCCGCGGCCGCCTCCGCCACGAACCGGTTCACGTCGGCGCGGACCGCCGCGTCGCCCTGGACGATGACCGCCTTGCGGCCGAATTCCCGGATGGCCGCCGCCGTCGCCTCGGCCGACTCCCGGTCGGCCCGGTAGCTCACGACGACGTCCGCCCCCTCCTTCGCGAGCCCGATGGCGATGGCGCGTCCGATCCCCCGCGAGCCGCCCGTGACGAGGGCCCGCCGACCCGATAGCCTCATGCTTGCAGTCGTGCCTCCACCGCGGCCCGGTCGAGCCCCTCGACGTGCAGCCGCTTGCGACGGGCGGCTGCGCCGCCCACGATGATGACCTGGCGTTTGGGGAGATCGAGCCGTTTGGCCAGAAACGCGACCAGCGCCTCGTTGGCGGCACCCTCGACCGGCGGCGCCTGGAGCCTGACCCGGAGCCGTCCCTCCCGCCACCCCGCCAATTCGGTACGGGAGGCCCGAGGCTGTACCTCGACCTCCAGCACGCAGGCGGGAGTTTCGCTCACGCTCCCCCCGACTGGGGCTTCGCCCCTCCCTCGGCCTTGCGGAAGAGCCTGAGCTTGTCCTCGAGTTCCGGCGAGTCGGCCGGACGGGACTCGCGCTCGACCTCGAGGAGCTTGAGGTGCCGCATGGCGATCGCGCGGATGTCCTCCTCGAGCGTCACGCGCTGGCCCTTGAGGGCCGTGATCTCCTCGAGCACCCGCGACAGCCGCAGGTGGCCGGCCGTGAGGAGCTTCTCGGCCTCCTGCTCGGCCTGCCGGAGGATGAGCTCCGCCTCCTTCTTCGCCTGCTCCTGGCTCTCCTCGCGGATGCGCTGCGCCATGTGGAGCGTCTCCTGGATCGACCGCTCCCGTTCGCGGTACGCGGCCAGCTCCTGCTCCTTGAGCCGCAGCTCGTCGCGCAGCAGGTTCGCCTCGCGCGTCAACTCGGCCAGCTCGTTGGCGAGCATCTCGAGGAAGGTGTCGACCTCCTTCGTGTCGTAGCCACGGAACTGCTGGCGGAAGCGCTGCTGCTGGATGTCGAGCGGGGTGATCTTCATCGTTCGCTCCCTAGCCGGCGACCGCGCTCGCCCAGTCGCGAATGGTTGGCGGCACCACCATCCGGAGGATGTAGATGATGGCGAGGATGACGATGGGCGACAGGTCGAGGCCGGTGGAGAACATGAGCCGCGTCATCCCGGGGACGGTCCGACGCGCCCAGGCGAACACCGGCTGGGTGACACGGGTGAGGAACTGGACGATGGGGTTGTAGGGGCTCGGGTTCACCCAGGAGATCAGGACCGCGATGATGACGACCCACTGGTAGAGCCAGAGAAAGGAGTCGAAGAGGTTCGCGATGGCCAGGAGGAACCGCGCGAGCACCGACATGGCGCGCATCATACCAGACCTGCCCGTCTGTCAAGCCCTGTCTGTGCTACCGTCTGGCGGACGAGCGGAGGGCAGCAATGAGCGCCATCGAGACCGCTGACGTCGTCATCGTCGGAGGAGGGGTCCTCGGCGCCTCGATCGCCTACCATCTCGTGGCCGAAGGCCGCCCGGGGGCCCCGG
The DNA here is from genome assembly GCA_036562265.1 of Thermodesulfobacteriota bacterium. Taxonomy (GTDB): domain Bacteria; phylum DASVDK01; class DASVDK01; order DASVDK01; family DASVDK01; genus DASVDK01. The sequence goes on from DATCKS010000387.1 coordinate 4,686, forward strand.
CCGGCGGGCGGCCGGGACGCGTCGTCGTCGTCGAGCGCGACCCGGAGTTCGTCCGCGCGACGTTCGCCCTGGCAACCGGGGGCGTCCGGGAGCAGTTCGCGCACGCGGCGAACCTCGCCCTGGCCCGACACGCCATCGACGTCTACGAGCGGTTCGCCGACCTCCTGGCCGTCGACGGGGTCCCCGGCGAGAGCGGCTACCGCCCCGTCGGGTACCTCTTCCTCGCGGACGACCGCAACGGGCCGGCGCTCCTGCGCCGCTACCAGGCCAACCGCGCCGCCGGCGTCCCGGTGGAGCGTCTCGACCACGCCCGCATCCTCCTCCTCCTGCCGGAACTCGACCTCGGCGGCATCCGCTTCGGCATCCTCGGCCGCCGCGACGGGCTGATCGAGCCGCGTAAGGTCCAGGCGAGCTTCGAGCGGGCGGCGCGCCGCCTGGGCGCCGAGTGGCTTACCGACGAGGTCACCGGCATCGAGGTCGACGGCGGGCGGGTGGCGGGGGTCACGACGCGGGGCGGCCGGCGGCTCGCCACGCGCCTCGTCGTGAACGCGGCCGGCCCCTGGGCGGCCCGCGTCGGCCGCCTCGCCGGCGTCGACGTGCCGGTGACGCCGCTGCGCCGCCAGGTCTACGTGGTCGAGCCGGCAAGCCCCATGGCGGACGACTGGCCCTTCACCATCGACCCCTCCGGCGTCCACTTCCGGCCCGACGGCGAGGGGCGGGTCCGGGTCGGCGAGGGGCACGGCGCCGGCCTCCCCGACCCGGCCGACCTCGGCGGGGGGCCCTTCCCGTACGACGCCGCCCGCTTCAAGACGGCGGTTCTGCCGTCGCTCTCGGGTCGCCTCCCGCCTGTAGCGCGCGGCCGACTGCTCAGGGGATGGGCCGCCCTGCAGGACGACTCCCCCGACCACGCCGCGATTCTCGGCGAGCACCCCGACCGGCCCGGCTTCCTGCTGGCGACCGGCCTCTCCGGGCACGGCGTCATGCTGGCGCCGGCCGTCGGCCTCGCCATTGCCGAGACCATCCGGCTCGGGCGCTCGACCACGCTCGACATCGCGCCCTTCCGCCCGACCCGCTTCGCCGAGGGGGCGCCCGTCGTCGAGGAGGCGCTGCTCTAAGAGGAGGTTCCGGCCGTGATCACCGTGAGCCGCACCCTCTCCTGCTTCGACTACCACACCGCCGGCGAGCCCTTCCGGATCGTCGTCGGCGGCGTCGGGCCGATCCCCGGGACGACCATGATGGAGAAGACGGTCCACGTGCGGGACCACATGGACGCGCTCCGCCGGCAGATCCTCCTCGAGCCGCGCGGGCACGGCGCCATGTGCGGCGCCATCGTCACCGAGCCGACCGCGAAGGGGGCCGACGTCGGCGTCCTCTTCCTCGAGCCGCTCGGCCCCGTCTACATGTGCGGGCACGGCACCATCGCGCTCGCCACCTGGCTCGTCGAGACCGGCCGCGTGCCGGTCTCGGACGGCGGGGCCGAGGTGACGCTCGACACGGCCGCCGGCCTCGTCACGGCGCGCGCCCGGGTCGAGGCGCGGCGGGTGGTGGAGGTCGCCTTCGAGAACGTCCCCGCCTTCTCCTACCGGCGAGGGCTCGTGGTCGAGGCCGAGGGGCTTCCCCCGGTGACGGTCGACCTGGCCTACGGCGGGCATTTCTACGCCATCGTCGAGGCGGCCCAGCTCGACCTGCCGCTCACGCCCGAGGCCTGCCCGCGGCTCATCGACGCGGGGGAGCGGATCCGGCTGCGGATGGAGGCGACCATCCCGCTCGAGCACCCGGAACGGCCCGGCTTCGCCGAGCTGCTCTACGTCCAGTGGACCGGTCCGGCCGCCGGCCCCGGCGCCCACCGGCGCAACGTCGTCATCGTCGCGCCGCGCGCCGTCGACCGCTCCCCCTGCGGCACCGGCACGAGCGCCCGCATGGCCGACCTCCACGCGAAGGGGCTCCTGGCCGTGGGCGAACCGTTCGTCCACGAGAGCGTCGTCGGCACCCGCTTCCGCGGCCGCCTGCTCCGGGAGGTCTCGCTGAACGGGGTGCGCGCCGTCGTCCCGGAGGTGGCCGGCCGCGCCCACCTCGTCGCGATCAACACCCTCGTCGTCGATCCCGACGACCCGCTCCAGGACGGGTTCCTGATCTAGCCACCCCATTGGGGGTCAGGCCTTTCCATTTTCCAGGGGGTCAGGCCTTTCCATTTTCCTCGCCGACGCCGCCGGCAAACCCCGGAAAACATTGAGGCCTGACGCCATGGAAACCTGCAAGGCCTTGATTCCACGGAGAGCGGCAAGACCTGCCGCCGTGGAAAACGGAAAGGCCTGACCCCATGGAAATACGAGGCTCGCCGCCGTCTCACGGCGATCCCGGCCGGGGCCGATGCGGACGTGCCCTCGGCGTGCGAGCGGCCGCATGGTCCGGTAGAGCGAGCTCGGATCGAGGACGAGCCGATCGGCGAGGCGCGAGCGCGGCGTCGGCCCGGCGAGGTTCGGCGCGACGAGGAGGCTGAACTGCGTGGGGGTGAGGCCCGTTTTCCGCCGGTCAAGGGCCGGCCGGAGACGGCTTCCTTGACGCTCTCCGAGGCCGGGGGTAGGCTCAGGCCCACTTTCCGTAGAGGATCTCCCCATGCTCGGCAACAAGACCATCGCCTTCGTCGGCGCCGGCAACATGGCCGAGGCGCTCATCAAGGGTCTCATCGCCGCGGGCCTGGCGAGGACGCAGATCCTCGCCTCGGACCACACGGAGGAGCGCGTCGCGCACATTCGCCAGGTCTACGGCATCGCGACCTCGAGCGACAACCGGGAGGTGGTGAGCCGCGCGGACATCGTCGTCCTGGCCGTGAAGCCGCAGATCCTGCCGAAGGTGCTCGAGGAGATCGCCGGGGTCGTGACGGCCGACAAGCTGATCATCTCGGTGGCAGCCGGCGTGCCGATCGAGTCGATCGAGGCCTACCTGCACCAGCGCTCGCGCGTCGTCCGCGTGATGCCGAACACGCCGGCGCTCGTCCAGGCGGGAGCCACCGCCCTCGTGGCGGGCGCCCACGCGACCGAGAGCGACCTCGCCACGGCCAAGGCGATCTTCGACTCGGTCGGGACGACCGTCGTGCTCGACGACGAGGGGCTCATGGACGCGATCACCGGCCTGTCGGGGAGCGGGCCGGCCTACATCTTCGTCATCATCGACGCGCTCGCCGACGCCGGCGTGCGCGTCGGCCTGTCCCGTGACGTCTCGCTGGCGCTGGCGGCGCAGACGGTACTCGGGGCGGCCAAGTTGCTCATCGAGACGGGCGAGCACCCGGGGGCGCTCAAGGACAAGGTCACCTCGCCCGGCGGCACCGCCATCGCCGGGCTCCACACGCTCGAGCAGGGCGGCCTGCGCACGACGCTCATCAACGCCGTGGAGGCGGCGACGAAGCGATCACGCGAACTGGGCGAGCAGGCACGAGTGAAACGCCAGAACGGAGGCCGCTAGCCACGCTCCACCTCGACGCCCAGAGCCAGAGGACCTTCCTCATGGCCATGGCGGGCAACTTCTGCATCCAGGTCACCTGGGCGCTCTTCCTGATTCTCAGCGTCTACATCAAGACGCTCGGCGGGAACGACTCCCAGGTGGCCGCCATCATGGGTGGCGCCGGCATCTCGGCCATGGTCGCCATCCCGGCCGTCGCCTTGCTGGTCGACCGGGTGGGCCGACGGCCGTTCATGATCGCGGGAGGGCTCTGCGCCCTGGTCGGGTCGGCCGTCTTCATCGCCGTCCCCTACCTCTCGATCTGGATGTTCGCCGCCCGGATCATCCAGGGGATCGGCTTCTCCCTCTACTCGAACGCGTCGCTCACGATGCTCGCCGACCTCTTGCCGCCCGAGCGGCGCGGCAAGGGGGTCGGGCTCTACGGTCTTGCCGGCAACACGGCCGTCGCGATCGGTCCCCCCATCGCCGAGTCGCTGGTCGAGGCCACGGGCTCCTACCGCCTCGTCTTCCTCATGGGCTCCCTGCTCGCCCTCGGGGCGGCGATCATGTCCTTCAAGACGGTCGAGGTCAAGCGCCCGACCGGCTCGCTGGCGCTCAAGCCGTTCCGGCGCGAGCACGCCTGGGCCTTGCGGGAGCCGACCGCGGTGGCCGTGCTCCAGGGGGTCGGGTTCGGCGTGCTGGTCACGTTCGTGCCGGCCTACGCGCAGGCGTCGGGCGTGATCTTCACGACTTTCTTCCTCGCCTACACCTCCACCGTCGTCCTGTCGCGCATCCTCGGAGGCCGCCTGGTCGACGCGCCCGACCGCCACCGCCTCGTTGCCCCGTTCCTCGTGATGGGCGCCGTGGCCGTCGCGATCCTGGCGATCGGCGCGGGCGCCGGGACGTTCATCGTGGCCGGGATCCTCTTCGGCTTCGCCCACGGGGTCCTCTGGCCGGTCCTCTCGGCGCTCGTCATGGATCAGGCGCGGGTCGAGCACCGGGGCAAGTCGCTCGGCATCTTCAGCCTCGGCTTCTCGATGGGGGCGAACCTGCTCGTGATCGCCTACGGGGCGGCGGCCGACCTCGTCGGCTATCGGTGGATGTTCGTCCTGACGGCGGCGACGCTCGGGGGGGCGGCGTGGTACGCGCACCAGCACGGCAAGGCGCACCCGTACCGGGTCGTCGCGCGGGTCGGCCGGGTGCACGGGGCGCCGCTCGAGCGGAAGCCTCCCGTGCAAACCGACGCCTCGTAGACCGACGCCTCGTAGACCGGCGCGCGAGGCCATCGCGCGCCGTCGTGGTCTTCGGTCGGGGGCGGGCGCGCGGCGGCCGGCCCCGGTCGTGCGGACCGATCGGCCGGCGCCGCGGGCCGGCCGGGGCTACACGTCGATCTGCGCCCGCTGGAGCTTGCCCGAGTAGTCGATGTAGACGCTCTTCCACTCGGTGACGACGTCGAGGGCGGCGGTGCCGGCCTCGCGGTGGCCGTTGCCGGTCCCCTTGGTGCCGCCGAAGGGGAGCTGGATCTCGGCGCCGATGGTGCCGGCGTTGATGTAGACGAGGCCGGTCCGCAGGTCGCGCATCGCCCGGAACGCCTTGTTGATGTCCGAGGTGAAGATGGCGGCCGAGAGCCCGTACTTCACGTCGTTGGCGACCCGCACCGCCTCCTCGAGCGACCGGACCGGCACGACGGCCGTCGTCGGCCCGAAGATCTCCTCCTGGGCGATCCGCATGGTCGGCTTGACGCCCGAGAAGACCGTCGGCTTGTAGAAGTACCCGCCGGCGAGCGCGCCCTCCTTCGCGATCTCGCCGCCGACGAGCAGCTCGGCCCCCTCCTGCTTCCCGATCTCCGTGTAGGAGTGGACCCGCTTGAGCTGGTCCTCGTTGATGACCGGCCCGACGTCGGTCGTCTCGTCGAGGCCCGAGCCGAGCCTGAGCGCCGCCGCGCGCTCCGCCATGCGCTCGGCGAACCGCTTCGCGACCGCCTCGTGCACGATGAGCCGGGAGGCGGCGGTGCAGCGCTGGCCGCTCGTGCCGAAGGCGCTCCAGACCGAGCCGTCGATGGCGAGATCGATGTCCGCGTCGTCCATGACGATGATGGGGTTCTTCCCCCCCATCTCGAGCGAGCACTTCTTGCCGTTCTTCGCGCAGGCGATCGAGACGATGCGGCCGACCTCGGTGGAGCCGGTGAAGGTGACGAGGTCGACGTCCGGGTGCTCGACGAGCGGCGCGCCGGCCTCCTCGCCGAAGCCGTGGACGATGTTGACCACGCCGTCCGGCAGCCCCGCCTCCATGAGGATCTCGACCAGCTTCACCGCCATGAGCGGCGTGTCCTCGGCCGGCTTGAAGACCACCGTGTTGCCGGTGACGAGGGCCGGCATGAGCTTCCAGGTGGGGATGGCGAAGGGGAAGTTCCACGGGGTGATGGCCGCGATGACGCCGACCGGCTCGCGCACCGCCACCGCGAACTTGTCGGGCAACTCGGCGGGGACCTGCTGACCGAACTGGCGGCGCCCCTCGCCCGCCATGTAGTAGGTCATGTCGATCCCTTCCTGGACGTCGCCCCGCGCCTCCTTGATGACCTTGCCCATCTCGCGGACCATGAGGCGCGCGAGTTCCTCCTTCCGCTTCACCATGATCTCGGCGGCGCGGAAGAGGATCTCGCCGCGGCGCGGCGCCGGGACCTTGCGCCAGGTCTCGAAGGCCGCCTTCGCGGCCGCCACCGCCGCCGCGACGTCCTTCGCGTCGGAGCGCGGGAAGGTCCCGATGAGGTCGTGGCGGTCCGCCGGGTTGCGGTCCTCGAACGTCCTGCCCGAGGCGGCGTCCACCCACTTGCCGCCGACGAGGTTCTTGTAGGCCTCGGCCATCGATCGCTCCTGTCCTGCTGCGAGTTGGGAACTGGGAACCTGGGGATCCGCGTTACGCCACCGCGACGACCTCGATCTCGACCTCGGCCCCGCGCGGCAGGGCTGCCACCTGTACCGTCGAGCGAGCCGGCCGTGCGCCGCCGAGCGCCTCCTCGTAGATCGCGTTGACCGTGCCGAAGTGCGAGAGGTCGGTCAGGAAGACCGTCGCCTTCACGACCTTCTCGAGGCTCGTGCCGGCCGCGGCGAGGACCGCCTCGAGGTTGGCCAGCACGCGTCGCGTCTGCGCGGCGATGTCGCCTTTGACCATCTCCCCGGTGTTCGGGTCGAGCGGGATCTGGCCGGAGGCGAACACGAAACCTCCGGCCACCACGGCCTGCGAGTAGGGCCCGATCGCCTTCGGGGCGGCGTCGCTGTGGACCTGCGTGATCGTCATCGTGTACTCCTCGCGTGAGGCGATTGTATCACCCGACTCAGAGGACCCGCACCCACCCGAACGAGATCGCGAAGGCGATGGAGACGGCGTACATCAGCGGGTGGACGCGCCCTCCCTTGCCCGACAGGAGCATGAGCACCGTGTAGGTGATGAACCCGTAGCCGATGCCGCGCGTGATGCTGAACGTGATCGGGATGAAGAGGAGCGTCACGAAGGCGGGCAAGGCCTCGGTGAGGTCGTCCCAGGGGATGTCCTTGACCACGGTCATCATGTAGAAGCCGACCACGATGAGGGCCGGCGCGGTGGCCGCCGCGGGGACGATACCGGCGAGCGGCGCGATGAAGATGCAGGCGAGGAAGATGAGGCCGGTCACGACCGAGGTGAGCCCCGTGCGGCCCCCCGCGGCCACGCCGGCCGCGCTCTCGATGTACGACGTGACCGACGACGCCCGCAGGAGCCCCCCGAACGCGGCGGCCAGCGAGTCGACGAGGAGGACCCGGTTGCCCCGCGGCACGTCGCCGGTAGGGCCGAGGAGCTTCGCCTCCCCGGCGACCGACACCATCGTCCCCATCGTGTCGAAGAAGTCGGCGACCAGGAAGGCGAAGATCGCCGGCCAGAGGGAGGCCC
>DATCKS010000400.1:0-4734 GCA_036562265.1 Thermodesulfobacteriota bacterium
CGCGCGCGCTCCCGTAGCCGCCGGTCGGGATCTCGTACCGGAGCGGGATCGCCTCGATCGCGCGGATCTTCACGGCCGGGGCTCCGGCGCCGCCCCCACGAAGTCGCGCAGGAACGTGGCCCCCCGCTCGATCGCCGCGGCGACGATCGCCTCGCCGGCCTCGGCGGTGGCGAGCCGCGCGTCGCCGAAGGCGCCGTTGCGCGTCATCTCGTGGAAGGCGAACGCCACCTGCGCCGCGAAGGGCACCTGGTTGCCGGCGTGCCGCCAGGGGAGGTCCAGCATCTCGCCCGGCGCGAGCGCCTCGGTCCGGACCAGGTCGGGCGCCACCGCGAGCCCCACCGACGCTTCGATCTCGCAGGCGTGCCCCCAGCGCGGCGTCTTCGCGTGCTTCGCCATCACGTCGGACGCCTGCGTGAAGTAGAAGAGCGCCGCCGCCGTCATCCCCATCTCGTACCGGAGCCGCGTCACCAGGGTGCCGAGGGCGGCCACGTTGCCGAAGTGGCCGTTCACGAAGCAGATCTTCGTGATGCCGTGCTGCTTGACGCTCGCCGCCACGTCCATCAGCACCGCGTGGAACGTCTGCTCGCTCACGGTGAGCGTCCCGGGGAACCCCATGTGGTGGTAGGAGATCCCGAGCGGCAAGGGCGGCAGGACGACCGCCAGCGGGTGGATCGTGGCCGCCAGGCGGCGGGCCATCTCGTGCGCGATCCGGATGTCGGTCTGGAAGGTCATGTTCGGCCCGTGCTGCTCGGTCGCGCCGACCGGCTGGAGCGCCACGCGGATGTCGCGCTGCGCGGCCTTGAACTCGGGCCAGGTCATGGAGGACAGCTCGTACCAGGCGGGCATCTCGATCCTCCAAAGGCTCCTCGTGCTCGCTCGCTCTACTATCGCCCGGCCGCGGGCGGAAGTCCACGTCCGGAGGGAGGCGTGCCCCCGTGCCGTCCCTCGAGGGGACCGATGGGGTGGGCGTCTAGCAATACAAGCGCTTGATCTGCCGGCACGCCCCTCGGCCATCGCGGACCGGCCCGGCCCGGATGCCGCGCCTCGCCGATCTTCGGGGGCCGCCTGGCGGCGCCCGGCTCAGACGTGCGCGAGGTAGCGCTCCCGCATGCGGGCGAGGACCTCGTCGGCGGGGGCGTCCCAGACGGCCCGGTTGAAGATCTCGACCTCGATGAACCCACGGTAGCCGGCCGCCTCGACCGCTTCGCGGATGCGGCGGATCTCGATGACGCCGTCGCCCATCATGCCGCGGGACATGAGGACGTCGGTGTTGGGGACGAGCCAGTCGCAGACGTGGAAGCCGAGGATGCGGCCGGCGGCCCGGGCGATCTGCCGGTAGAGGTCGGGGTCCCACCAGACGTGGTAGACGTCGACGACGACCCCGAGGTTCGGGGCGCCGATCCGCTCGACGAGATCGTTCGCCTGCGCGAGCGTGTTGATCACCGACCGGTCGGCGGCGAAGGCGGGGTGGAGCGGTTCGATCCCGAGCCGGACCCCTCGCTCGGCGGCGTACGGTGCGAGCCGCGCGATCCCCTCCTCCACCATCGCCCTCGCCCCGTCGAGGTCCTTGCCGGGCATCCCGCCGCAGACGAGGACCAGGACGTCGGCGCCGAGCGCCGCGGCCTCGTCCACGGCGCGCCGGTTGTCCTCGAGGGCCGCCTCGCGCCCCTCGCGCGTCGCCGCGGGGAACATCCCGCCGCGACAGACGCCCGACACGTGGAGGCCGGCGTCCCGGACGAGCCGGACGGCGGCGGCAAGCCCCGCCTCCGCGATCCTGTGCCGCCAGAGCCCGACGGCGCGAAGGCCGGCACGGGCGGCCGCCTCCACCGCCGCGCGCAGGTCGAGCCGCTCGGTGGTGATCTGGTTCAGCGACAGCCGGGCGAGGTCGGGCGCCGGCATCACTCGACGCCGGCCAGCGCCAGCACGGGACGCATCCGGGCCGCGGCCCGATCGGGGTCGGCGAGGAGTCCCGCCCGGTCGGCGAGCCGGAAGACCTCGGCGAGGTGCACGATGGACCTCGCGCTCTCCTGGCCGCCCACCATGCGGAAGTGCCGCTGGTGCCCGTTGAGGTAGGCGATGAAGACGACGCCGGTCTTGTAGAACCGGGTCGGCGCCCGGAAGACGTGTCGCGAGAGCGGCACGGTCGGCGCGAGGATCGTCTCGAACCGCGCGAGGTCGCCCGCGTCGAGCGCACGCAGGGCCGCCGAGGCGGCCGGCGCGATCGCGTCGAAGATCCCGAGGAGCGCGTCGCTCGCCCGCTCGCCGTCGCCGCGGATCAGCTCGGGGTAGTCGAAGTCGTCGCCGGTATACATCCGGACGCCCTCGGGCAGGAGGCGCCGCATCGCGATCTCGCGCGCCTTGTCGAGGAGGGAGATCTTGATCCCGTCGATCCTCGCCGCGTGCTCGCGGACGATGGCGAGGCAGCTCGCCATCGCGCGGTCGAGGTCGCGCGCCCCCCAGTAGCCTTCCAGCTGCGGGTCGAACATGTCGCCGAGCCAGTGGATGAGGACCGGCCGGCGAACCTGCCTGAGGATCGCGCCGTAGACCTCGGCGTAGTCGTCGGGCCCCTTCGCGCAGGCGGCAAGCGCGCGGCTCGCCATCAGGACGACCCGGCCCCCTTCGCCCTCGACGAAGCCGACCTGCTCCTCGTAAGCCGCCCGGACGTCGGCCAGCGTCACGCGCGGCGACGGCTCGAGGTGATCGGTGCCGGCGCCGGAGACGACCGACGCGAACCCGCCGGCCCGCTCGACGGCCCGCGCCTCGGCGAGCGTGCGGCGGATCAGCTCGCGCGCCTCGGGCCAGCCGAGCCCCATGCCGCGCTGCGCCGTGTCCATCGCCTCGGCGACGCCGAGACCGAGCGACCAGAGGTACCGGCGGTAGGCGAGCGTGGCGTCCCAGTCGAGCCGCGCGGCCGAGGTCGGGTCGGTGTCGGCGAGCGGGTCGGCGACCACGTGGGCGGCGGCGCAGGCGACCCGGCTCTCGATCCGTCCGCTCCCAGGGCGGACCGGCGGCACCCGGCCGAACTCGTACGCCTCGATCGTCCCGTCCGGTCTCGGCAGGCGGATCGTGCGCGTCACGGCGCTACTCCAGGGAGAGGGGCGGCACGTCGAGCCACCGCCGCTCCCGCCACGACCGCATGGCGCACTCGGCGAGCTGGACCCCCTTGGCCCCTTCGAGGAGGTCCCAGGGGAACGGCTCGCCGGTGACGACGTGCCGCAGGAACCGCTCCCACTGCGCCTTGAAGGCGTTGTCGAACTCGCCGTTGTCCGGCACCTCCTGCCACCCGGCCCGGAAGTCGATCGGGTTCGGGATGTCGGGGTTCCACACCGGCCTCGGCGTGGCGGCGCGGTGCTGGACGCGGCACTCGCGCAGGCCGGCCACCGCGCTGCCGTGCGTGCCGTCCACCTGGAAGACGAGCAGCTCGTCGCGGTGGACCCGCGTGCACCACGAGGAGTTGATCTGGGCGACGATCGGCCCGTCGGGGCCGTCGAGTTCGAGCGTCGCGTAGGCGGCGTCGTCGGCCGTCGCCGTGTAACGCTCGCCCCTCTCGTCCCACCGCTCGGGGATGTGAGTCGCGCCGAGACAGGAGACGGCGCGCACCCGACCGAAGAGGTTGTCGAGCACGTAGCGCCAGTGGGCGAGCATGTCGAGGATGATGCCGCCCCCCTCCTCCTTGCGGTAGTTCCAGGAGGGACGCTGCGCCGGCTGCCAGTCCCCCTCGAACACCCAGTAGCCGAACTCCCCGCGCACCGAGAGGATCCGGCCGAGGAGGCCGCTCGCGATCACGCGGCGGAGCTTGAGGAGCCCCGGCAGGAAGAGCTTGTCCTGCACGACGCCGTTCTTGACCCCGGCGCGGCGCGCGAGCCGCGCGAGCTCGAGCGCCGTGTCGAGGTCCTCGGCGACCGGCTTCTCGACGTACACGTGCTTGCCGGCGGCGACGGCGGCGCGAACCGCGGCGGCCCGGGCGCCGGTCGTCTGCGCGTCGAAGTAGACGGCGTCCTTCGGGTCGGCGAGGCAGCGCGCGAGGTCGGTGCTCCATCGCTCGATCCCGTGCGCCTCGGCAAGCGCGCGGACTCTCGCCTCGCTGCGGCCGACGAGGATCGGGTCGGGCATGATGGCGTCGCCGCCCGGCAGCGGCACCCCGCCCTGCCGCCTGATGGCGAGAATCGACCGGACGAGGTGCTGGTTCGTCCCCATCCGGCCGGTGACGCCGTTCATGACGATGCCGACACGGTGGACGGCCATGGTTTCCTCCTCTATCCGCGCCCGAGCGCCCGCCGCACGGCCGGCACGCGCAGGAGCACGGTCGCCGCGATGATCGCGACGAGTACCAGGCTGATCGGTCGGGTGAAGAACGGCGTCGGGTCGCCGTCGGTGAGGACGAGCCCGCGGCGGAGGCTCTTGTCCATCATGTCGCCGAGGATGATCCCGAGGACGAGCGGCGCCATCGGGTACTCCATCTCGCGCAGGACGAAGCCGAGGATCCCGAAGGCGAGCATCACCCAGACGTCGAAGACGCGGCTCGCGATGGCGAACGAGCCGATCGTGCAGAGGACGAAGACGATCGGCATGAGCCGCTCGCGCGGCACCGAGAGCACCTTGATGAGGAACCTGGTCAGGGTGAGGCCGTAGACGAGGATGCCGAGGCTCGCGAAGAGCATCATCGCCACGACCTCGAAGACGAACTTCGGCGACTCGACCATGATGAGCGGCCCCGGCCGCACGCCGTGGATC
>DATCKS010000403.1:0-5759 GCA_036562265.1 Thermodesulfobacteriota bacterium
CACGTAGCCCGTGTCGAGGTCGACGTCGGCGAGGTCGAGCCCCGTCAGCTCGGCCGCCCGGAGCCCCGTGGCGTAGAGCAACTCGAGCATCGCGCGGTCGCGCGCCGCCATCCGGTCGGCCTCGAGCGGCGCGTCGAGGAGCGCCTGCACCTCGTCGAGCGAGAGGACCTCCGGCAGCCGCTTCTCGGCCTTCGGCGTCGCCACGAGGTCCGCCGGGTTCTCGCGGCAGAGTCCCTCCCGTACCGCGAAGGCGAAGCAGGTCCTGAGCGCGGCGAGCTTGCGGGCCAGCGACGCCTTGCGGTTCACCGGGAAGCGCTCCACGAGGAAGGCCCGGACGTCGCCCAGACCGACCGACGCGGGGGCCGGCACGCGGCCGTGTCTCGTCCGGAGGAAGTCACGGAACTGCGCGAGATCGCTGAGGTAATTCCTGAGGGTGTGGGGAGACGCCTGGCGCTCGACCCTGAGGTGCTCCGCGAACCGCTCGATGAGGGCGTCCATGCCGCGCCGGGGCCTCCGTGTCTGATAAGAGCCGTTCATGATAGCAACGGCGCCTCCCCGTGCCGAGACGCCGCACCTGCCGGCCCGATGCCCCGGCAGGCCATCGCGCCGCACGGCTCGGCGATCCGACCCCGTTAGAATAGGGAAGACAGCGAGGTCGCCGTTCGAGCCCGTCCGACCGACCGCTTGTGCAGCCTGGCGACCGGGAAGGTGCCCATGACGACGGCCACGGTCGATCCGGTGAACCCGATGGGGACGGACGGCTTCGAGTTCGTCGAGTACGCCGCGCCCGACCCTGCCGCCCTGGGCGCCCTCTTCGAGCAGATGGGCTTCACCGCCGTCGCGCGCCACCGCGCGAAGCGGGTGACCCTCTACCGCCAGAACGACGTCAACTTCATCGTCAACGCCGAGCCGTCGAGCTTCGCGCAGGGCTTCGCCCGCGTGCACGGCCCGTCGATCTGCGCGATCGCCTTCCGGGTGAAGGACGCCGCCGCCGCCTACCGGCGCGCGCTCGACCTCGGCGCCAGGCCCCACCACGCGCAGGTCGGGCCGATGGAGGTCAACATCCCCGCCATCAAGGGCATCGGCGGGAGCCTCATCTACCTCGTCGACCGCTACGGCGAGCAGGGGAGCATCTACGATATCGACTTCGTCCCGATGGAGCACGTCCCCTCGCGTCCCACCGGCGCGGGGCTCGAGTACGTGGACCACCTGACGCACAACGTGCACCGCGGGCGGATGGCCGAGTGGGCGCACTTCTACGAGCGGCTCTTCAACTTCCGCGAGGTCAAGTACTTCGACATCGAGGGGCAGCTCACGGGGCTCAGGAGCCAGGCGATGACGAGCCCCTGCGGCAAGATTCGCATCCCGATCAACGAGTCCGCCGACGACAGGAGCCAGATCGAGGAGTACCTGGCCGCCTACCGCGGCGAGGGGATCCAGCACGTGGCGCTCCACACGCGCGACATCTACGCGACGGTGGAGTCGCTGCGGGCGCGGGGGGTGAGGTTCCTCGACACGCCCGACACCTACTACGAGATGCTCGACCGGCGGGTGCCGGGCCACGGCGAGGACGTGGCGCGCATGCGGCGAAACCGCATCCTCCTCGACGGCGCCCCGACCGAAGGGGGCGGGATCCTCCTGCAGATCTTCACCGAGCCCGTCATCGGGCCGATCTTCTTCGAGATCATCCAGCGCAAGGGCCACGAGGGGTTCGGAGAGGGGAACTTCAAGGCGCTCTTCGAGTCGATGGAACTCGATCAGATTCGCCGGGGGGTGTTGCACGCATGATTGCCAGACTCGACGCGGTCCTCGACCGGCTCGCCGCGCACGCGGCGGCGCCGGTGCCGACCTCGCTGACCGATCCCGATCCCACCACGGGTGAACGCTGGACGGCGGGGCAGGTGTGGGGGCACATCAGCGAGATCGTTCCCTACTGGCTCGCCGGCGCACGCCGGATCGTCGAGGCGCCGCCGGGCGAGCCGGTGGAGATCGGCCGCACGCTCGACGACCCGACGCGGCTCGCCGGCATCGTCCGGGGGACGCAGGTGGCGGTGCCGGTGCTCTTCGACGAGACCCGCGCCGCCATCGGCGAGGCGCGCCGCTTCATCGCCGGCCTCACCCCGGCCGATCTCGCCCGAGAGGTCCGGCATCCCCGGTACGGCGTCATGTCGCTCGCGGCCTTCCTCGAGCGGTTCATCGTGGCGCACCTCGAGGAGCACGCCGCCCAGCTCGACGGGTTGCGGTCATGACGCGCGAGTGGGTCCCGCCGCAGTGGGTGAAGGGCCGCGCCTCGCGGCAGGCGCACGCCGACCTGCCGTCCGGCACGGTCGAGGAGGAGCACGGCCGGGAGGGCTTCTTCGGCGCCGCGAGCCACCTCTACCGGACCCGGCCGCCGACCGGCTGGGTCCGGATCGAGGGCCCCTTGAGGCCGCGCGCCCTCGACACCCGCCGGTTCCGCGGGCAGGGGGACCTGCCGGCCGTCCTCCTCGAGAACGCCGACGTCGCGATCGGCTGGTGGCCGAGGCCCGCCGGCACGCCCGAGTGGTTCTTCTGCGACGCCGACGGCGATCTCCTCTACCTCGTGCATCAGGGCGAGGGGCGGCTCGAGACGGAGTACGGTCCGCTCGCCTATCGCCCCGGGGACTACCTGCTCGTCCCTCGCGGCACGATCCATCGCATCGCCGCCTCCGGGCCGACGGCGCTCCTGACCGTCCAGGCGACCGGCGGCAGCCTCGCGCTGCCCGACCGCGGCCTCCTCGGCCGGCACGCCCTCTTCGACCCGGCGGTGATCGAGGTGCCCGAGCCCGAGCCGCACGACGAGGCCGGCGAGTTCCCGGTCCGGGTCCTGCGGGAGGGGCAGATCACGACCGTCGTCTACCCGTTCCACCCGTTCACGGCGGTCGGCTGGAAGGGCGACCTCGCGCCGATGCGGCTCCACGTGGACGACATCCGGCCGGTGTCGAGCGCCCGCTACCACCTGCCGCCGTCGGCCCACACCACCTTCGTCGGCACGAACGTGGTCGTCGCCACGTTCGCCCCGCGGCCGCTCGAGGAAGACCCGAACGCCCTCAGGGTCCCCTTCTATCACCGCAACATCGACTACGACGAGGTGATCTTCTACCACCGCGGGCAGTTCTTCAGCCGGGCGGGGATCAGCGAGGGGATGCTCACGTTCCATCCGCACGGCATCTTCCACGGGCCGCAGCCGCAGGCCGTCGAGCGTAGCCGCCAGCGGGGCCCCGGCGGCCACACCGACGAGGTGGCCGTCAACATCGACGCCAGGCGCCCGCTGCGCGTCACCGAGGCGGGACTCGCCCTGAACGTCGAGGGCTACGACCGCTCCTGGATGCCCGGCTGATGCGGTGGGCCACCTTCCGCGCCCCGGGCTCGACCCAGGACCGGGTGGGGCTCGTCGTCGAGGACCGCCTGCACGCGCTCGCCCCCGGCGCGAGGCTCGTCGACCTCGTCGCCGACCCCGACCGGCTCGCGCGCTTCGGCGAGCAGGCCCGCTCGAACCCGGTCGAGGTCTTCGACCTCGCGGCGGTCCGGCTCAGGCCCCCCGTGCCCCGGCCCCCTTCGGTCCGGGACTTCTACGCCTTCGAGCAGCACGTCCGCACGGCCCGCAAGCGGCGCGGGCTCGACATGGACCCCGACTGGTACGAGATCCCGGTCTTCTACTTCACGAACCCGTCCGCGCTCGTGGGGGACGGCGACGACGTGCCGGTGCCGCCCGGTTGCACCAGGCTCGACTTCGAACTCGAGGTCGCCTGCGTCGTCGGCCCCGGCGGCCGCAACCTCCGGCCGTCCGACGCGGCCGCCCACATCGCCGGCTTCACGGTGATGAACGACTGGAGCGCGCGCGACCTGCAGGCGCGCGAGATGCGCCTCGGCCTCGGGCCCGCGAAGGGGAAGGACTTCGCGACGTCGCTCGGGCCCTTCCTCGTGACCCCCGACGAGATCGCCTCCGCACGCCGGGCCCGCGCCTTCGACCTCGCCATGGTCGCCCGCGTGAACGGCCGCGAGTACAGCCGCGCGAGCCTCGCCGACATCTACTGGGGCTTCGAGGAGATGCTCGCCTACGCGTCGCGCGGCACCGAGGTCGTCCCGGGCGACGTGCTCGGCTCGGGCACCTGCGGCGGCGGCTGCATCCTCGAGCTGTCGCTCGTCCACGGGGAGGCGGCGTACCCCTGGCTCCGCCCGGGGGACCTCGTGGAACTCGAGGTGGAACGGCTCGGCCGCCTGCGCAACCGCGTCGTCGAGGGTGAGCCCCTCCACCCTCTGCGGCCCTGAGGAGGGGGTCAGGCCTTTCCATTTTCCAGGCGGGCGACTGTCGGCGCCTCACCCCGCGAGGATCGCCCCTGGCGGCGCGCGAGGCGCCAGACGCCACCCCCAGGCCCAGGGCCGCCGGCGGCGCCAGGGGACCGGGCGCGCTCTCCTTCCGGAGGATCGAAGAGCGCGCCGGCCACGGCGAGGACCTTGTCGATGATCGCCGACAGGCCCTAGTAGTCCTCGACCTCCGCGATGGTCAGGGTGCCGTCCCCGTCGCGGTCGGCCGCGTCGAAGTCCGCGAAGCGGGCGTCGAGGAACTCGTACAGCGAGAGCGTGCCGCTCCCGTCGCGGTCGGCCATCCGGAACGCACGCGCGTCGACGTCACCGAGTTCGCTCTCCGTCACGGAACCGTCCCTGTCGGCGTCCTCGAAGAAGAAGACCTCGACCATCCGCTGGTGGAACTCCTCCCGGTCGATCCGGTCGTCGGAGTTCCTGTCGGTCGCGCCGTACGCGGCGCGCGTGTCGGACGAGGTGGAGGGCGCTGCCGCGTTCGACGGGGTCGCCGCGGCGAGGACGAGACCCATGCTCAGGGCAAGCCAGGAGTGCCGGTACATGGCGCGCCTCAACCCAGGACCTGCCAGCTGCCGTCGGGCCGGCGGCAGGCGGTGCCGAAGGCCTGGTGCTGCTCGCCGCCGATGGTCACCTCCTGCTGGAACTCCCGACAGTAGCGGCCGTCCGCCGTCTGGTAGGTGCGGGTCGGCGTGATCGTGCCGGAGCGTCCGCTGTCCGGGTTGCGCCAGGTGACCGGCGTGTCCGACGGCGCCGTCTCGAGCGCGCGCTGGGCCGTCTCGGCCGCAACGCGCCGGTCGGCGTCGTCGAGCTGGCTGCCGAGCGCGCCGCCCAGGAGCCCACCGATCAACGTGCCGGCGGCGATGCCCGTAGCCCTGCCGCCCAGCGCGGCGCCGAGCAGACCGCCGGCGGCGGCGCCGCCCAGACCGCCGACCACGGTCTTGGGTCCTGCCTTCGACTCGGGCCCCACCGTCTCGCAGGCGGCGGTGAGGAGGGCGAGCGACGTCACCAGGGCGAGGGTCCTCGCGTACACGATCCGCATCGCGTGCATCCTCCGTGCGTACGTTCCGATGGAGGCCCGGAGCGTGCGGTCCGTACTGCTAGAAGCGGCTCACCTGGCGTCGAGCCGACTGATGCTCCGCTCACCCATCGAGCATCGTCGAGGCAAGCAATCTCGGGGCCGACACACGCGGTTTGCCTCACGCCCGCGCGCGCGGACCGCCGAACGGGGCGCGATCCGCTCCCGCCCTAGCGAGGCGTGGTCTCGACGCCGCGCGGCACGAGCACGATCTCGATCCGGCGGTTCTGGGCCCGCCCCTCCTCCGAGTCGTTCGGCTGCACCGGCCGGTACTCGCCGTGGCCGACCGCGGCGAGCCGCGTCGGATCGACCGCCGTCTGCTCCTGGAGGAACCGCGCGACGC
>DATCKS010000419.1:0-3177 GCA_036562265.1 Thermodesulfobacteriota bacterium
CCGTGCCGGCCGCGACGCTCGAGGAGGCGGCGGCGGCCGGCGTCGCCCTGGCACGAGGCGAGACGCCGGGGCGGGGCGAGACCGCGCCCCTCCCCGACGCCGAACGGGTACGGGCGGAGGCCGCCCGGCTCGGCCCGGAGCAGCGCTACATCCGGGGGCTCTTCTCCGGCGGGACCCTCTGCTCCGAGGCGCAGGTCGTCTGGCGCGAGCGGGGCCTCGCCGCCTACTCCAACGTCCCGCTCGACGCGGCGCGGCGGCTCGGGGACCCGGGCGAGAGCCGGGAGCACACGGCCGTCGACATGGGGACCGACGAGCTCACGGTCGGCCGGCCGCACCCGATGATCGACTTCCGGTACCGCGTGGAGCGCCTGCGCCGCGAGGCGCGCGACCCGGCCACCGCCGTCGTCCTGCTCGACGTCGTGCTCGGCTACGGCGCGCACCCGGATCCTGCCTCCGCGCTGGTCCCGGCCGTGCGCGAGGCGCGGGCGCTCGCGGAGCGGGAGGGGCGCTACCTCCCCGTCGTGGCGTCGGTCTGCGGCACCGAGGGGGACCCGCAGCGGCGCTCCGCGCAGGAGGCGCGCCTTCGCGAGGCCGGCGTCCTCCTCATGCCGAGCAACGCCGCCGCGGCCAGGGCGGCGGCCGCCATCGCGACGCGGAGCGCCGGGGAGGCGGGACGATGAGCGCCGGGCTCCTCGAGCGCGAACCTTCGGTCATCAACATCGGGGTGGAGTCGTTCGTCGACGCCGTGCGCGCGGCCGGCGCGCCGGTGTACCACGTCGACTGGCGGCCGCCCGGCGGCGGGGAGCCGCGGACGGCCTGGACGCTCGCCCTCCTCACCGACGACCCCGACGACCCGGACGCCCCCGGCTCGCGGGTGGACGCGGCCAACCGCGACGCGGTCGGCCGCCTCCTCGAGGCGCAACCGGTGCTCGTGGACGTCAGGCGGGCGGCCGAGGTGTGGCCGGACCTCGGGCGGACGATCCTCCACGCGGGACCGCCGATCGAGTGGGCGCGGATGTGCGGCCCCATGCGCGGCGCGGTCACCGGCGCGATCCTCTACGAGGGGTGGGCCTCGTCCGTCGAGGAGGCGATGCGCCTTGCGGCTCGCGGCGAGGTCCGCTTCGACGCCTGCCACCACTTCTCGGCGGTCGGCCCCATGGCCGGGGTCATCTCGCCGTCGATGCCGCTCTTCGTGGTCCGCAACGCGACCGCCGGCAACACCGCCTACAGCAACCTGAACGAGGGGCTCGGCAAGGTGCTCCGGTTCGGCGCCTACGGTCCCGAGGTGATCGACCGGCTCCGGTGGATGGAGCGCCGCCTCGCGCCGGCCCTGAAGCAGGCCCTCGCCACGATCGAGGGGGGCCTGCGCCTCGCGCCGATCATGGCCCAGGCGCTCCAGATGGGCGACGACGTCCACAACCGCAACGTCGCCGCCACCTCGCTCCTCGTGCGGACCCTCGCGAAGGCGCTCCTCGACGCCGGCCTCGAGGCCGGCCACGTGCGGGAGGTCGTAGGCTTCGTCGACGGCAACGACCACTTCTTCCTGAACCTCTCGATGGCCGCCTGCAAGGCGAGCCTCGACGCGGCCCACGGTGTTCCGGGGAGCAGTCTCGTGACCGCGATGAGCCGCAACGGCGTCGAGTTCGGCATCCGCGTGAGCGGCCTCGGCGACCGGTGGTTCACGGCCCCCGCGCCGACGCCGCGGGGGCTCTACTTCTCCGGCTACTCGGAGGCCGACGCGAACCCGGACCTCGGCGACAGCGCGATCACCGAGACCGCGGGCGTCGGCGGCTTCGCCATGGGGGCGGCGCCGGCGATGGTGCAGTTCGTCGGCGGCACGCCGGCCGACGCCCTGGCGTACACGCGCGAGATGTACGAGATCACGCTGGCTCGCAACGCGAGGTTCACGCTGCCGCCGCTCGACTTCGCCGGCACCCCGACCGGGATCGACCTGCGCAGGGTCGTCGACACGGGGATCCTGCCGGTGATCAACACCGGCATCGCGCACCGGGAGGCCGGCGTCGGGCAGATCGGCGCCGGGATCGTGCGGGCGCCGATGCCCTGTTTCGAGGAGGCGCTGTTCGCCCTGGCCGACGCGGTGGGGGCGGATCGGCCTCCCGAGGAGACGAAGCGATGACGACGGTTCAGGTTGCGAGGATCCCGATGGCCGGGCCGGGCGACGTCTCGACCCTCAAGGCGCTCCTCGACCGCGGCGGCGTCAGGGCCGACGAGATCGTGGCGATCCTGGCCAAGACGGAAGGCAACGGCTGCGTGAACGACTTCACCCGGGGCTACGCCGTCCTCGCGTTCCAGGTGTTCCTCGCCGAGGTCCTCGGGGTATCCCGCGACGAGGTGGCGCGGCGCATCGCCTTCGTCATGTCGGGAGGCACCGAGGGGGTGCTGAGCCCGCACGCGACCGTCTTCGCGCGGAGGAAGGACGCGGGCGGCGGCGGGAAGACGCGCGGCAAGCGGCTCGCGATCGGCGCCGCGCACACCCGCCCGTTCGCGCCCGAGGAGATCGGCCGGATGCCGCAGGTGCTCGAGGTGGCGCGGGCGGTCGGGGAGGCGATGCGCGACGCGGGGATCGACACCCCCGGCGACGTGCACTTCGTGCAGATCAAGTGCCCGCTCCTTACCTCCGAGCGGATCGAGGACGCCCACCGGCGTGGCCAGACGGTGGCGACGACCGACACCTACGAGTCGATGGGCTTCTCGCGGGGCGCCTCGGCCCTCGGCGTCGGGCTCGCGCTCGGGGAGATCGCCGAGGGGAAGCTGTCGGACGACGTGATCTGCAAGGACTGGGGGCTCTACTCGAGCGTCGCCTCCACGTCGGCCGGCGTGGAGCTGATGAACTGCGAGATCATCCTCATGGGGAACTCGGAGGCCTCGTCGAGCGAGTTCGTGGTCGGCCACGCCGTCATGAAGGACGCGATCGACGGAGACGCCGTGCGACAGGCGCTCCGCGAGGCCGGCCTGCGCGTCGAGGGGACCGTGCACCCGGACGACGCGGCGCGCGTCGTGAACGTCTTCGCCAAGGCGGAGGCCGATCCGAGCGGCTACGTCCGGGGACGCCGGCACACCATGCTGAACGACTCCGACATCAACAACACGCGGCACGCGCGAGCGGTCGTCGGGGCGGTCGTCGCCTCGATCGTCGGCGACCCGATGGTCTACGTG
>DATCKS010000463.1:0-2030 GCA_036562265.1 Thermodesulfobacteriota bacterium
TCGCGCGCGGCGATCGCGGCGTCCTCCACAGCGCCGGCCGGCTCGACACGGTTCCCCTCGGTGCGCTCGAGTGGTCGCCGTCGCCTCTGGCCGTGAGCCGCGTGCGCGTCGCCTTCTTCGAGGACCGGCAGCGCTTCCCGAGCGGTTCGATCGCCTTCGACGGCGCCGTCCTCATGGAGGCCGTCCCGCACGGGTGGCACGACCTGTCGGTCGTGCCCGAGTTGACGGCAACCGAGGCGGTGTCGGCGGCGCCCCGGTAGCGCGCGTGCGCCCGGCCGGCCGCGCCGGCCGGCGCCGCTCCGCCGACGTCGCTACACTCTCCGCATGACCGATGCCAGGGAGCACCCGCGGCCGGACGCCGAGGAGAGGGCCGGCCGGACCGACCGCGCCGACCGCGCGCGGATGCGCTGTCCCGCCTGCGAGGCGCCCGCCGAGTGGGCCGGCCACAAGTGGCGCTGTCGCCACTGCGGCTGGCTCGCCTCCTGAAGCCAGGATGCGGGGTGCTAGTCAGCACCCGTTCAGGATGATCCGCTCGTAGACGGCGACCGCCGCCACCACCTGGTCGAGCGGGACCGACTCGCGCGCCGAGTGCGCGAGGTCGATGCTGCCCGGGCCGAGGACCACGGCCGGGATCCCGGCGCGCGCGAGGAAGCTGCCGTCGGTGCCGTAGGGGACGCCGGCCAGACGGCTCTCGCCGCCGGCCGCCCGCACGGCGGCGGCCGCTGCCCGGACCACCGGCGCGTCGTCGGGCGTCTCGAGTGGATCGGTCACGAGGTAGGGCGGGTCGAAGCGGAACTCGAGCCCTCCCTCCGCGCGCGCCACCTCGAGCGCCGCCTCCCGGAACTCCTCGAGCGCGGTCGCCGCGGTTTCGCCCGGCACCAGGCGGCGATCGATGTCGACCCACGCGGCGTCCGGCACGATGTTCGCCTGCAGTCCGCCCGCCATGCGCCCGGCGTTCCACGTGGGCTCGCCGAGGCGGGAGTGCTTTCGCGCGGCGAACCGCACCGGCAGACGCTCCTCGAGACCCCGCAGCAGCGCCGCCATCTTGAGGATCGCGTTGACCCCCTCGGAGGGGCGGGAGGAGTGGGCCGCCCTGCCGGACACGTGGAGGCGGAACCGGAGCACCCCCTTGTGCGCGACGACGACGGCGAGGTCGGTCGGCTCCCCGACGACCGCCCCGGCAGCCGCGATGCCGGCGTCGACCAGCGCGGCGATCCCGGTGTGGGTGTACTCCTCGTCCACGGCGCCGACGAACCAGACGTCTCGCCGCGGCCGCTCCCGGCCCTGCGTCACGCGGGCGAGCGCCTCCACCATCGCGGCCATCGCCCCCTTGCAGTCGCAGGCGCCCCGGCCCTCGAGGCGACCGTCCACGATCCGCGGCGTGAAGGGGTCGACCTGCCCCGTGACAGCCGGGACCGTGTCCATGTGGGCCTCGAAGAGGAGCCCCGGGCCGGGCTCCCGTCCCGCCAGTCTGGCCACGAGGTTCGCCCGGGCCGGGCGGCCGTCCGCCGCGGGGTAGACCTCGCGCCGCTCCACCTCGAGGCCGAGGCGCCGGAAGGTGGCGGCGAGGTAGTCGGCGACGCCCGCCTCACCCGAGCCCGACGCGTCCATGAAGGGGTTCACGCTCTCGATCGCCACGAGGTCGCGCAGGCGCTCGACGACCGGCTCGTGAGGCGTCATGCAGGTCTCCTCCGCGTGCGAGGCTTGCGCCTCCACGGTACGCCGGCGGCCGTGCGTTCGTCAAAGGCGCTCGAGAGGAGGGTCGCCCGGCGCGCGGTCGTGTTGCCTGCCCGGTGGCACATGCGGTGCCTCTTCGTGGCGCCTCGACGGCCCACCAGTGGGAACGGAGGTGCCACCGTGAGGGGAGACAGCGACAGGACGCACGGCACGGGACGAGGGTTGGGGCCTCCGCGCGGCAGCGACCCCGACGCGTTCGGCGAGCGCGGTTCGGCCGAGGAGCCCGCCGACATCACGCGCACGTCACGCGACCCGGCCGAAGGGGGCGACCTCGGCCTGCCGGGCGGCGACAG
>DATCKS010000467.1:0-3493 GCA_036562265.1 Thermodesulfobacteriota bacterium
GGGCTGTCAAGAGGAATGCAGAAAGGCCGCTGGCGGGGGTGGGCCGCGCGGCCCACCCCCGCCAGCGGGCGATCCCGGCCGGCGTCAGCCCTCGACCAGGATCAGGTACTTCTGGTGCGCCCAGAAGCGGTCCGGATCCGCGATCCGGAGCGCGCCCCGCACCTTGCCGTTTTCATCCGCGGGATCGGCCAGCGCGGACAGGTCCTGGCGCGTGATGATCCGGTACTCCTTGTCGGGCGCGGGCAACTGGATCTCGGTCGCGACGCGCTTGTCGATCGCAATGAACTGGGTGAGGTCGAGCGTGCGCGCGGGGACCAGAGTCTTACCGCGCTTGCCGAAGACGAAGAGGAAGCGGCTCCCGCCCTCCTCGGTGATGAGGCCACGCTGGATCAGCTCCTCCTTCGTCCCGATCACGTAGTAGACGGTGTTCTCGCGCGCCTCGAGCTCGGCGACCGTCTGGCTCAGGGCAGATTTCTCGATCTCGAGCCGCGTGTTCTCGGCCGCGAGGCGGGCGTTCTCCTCCTGCAGCGCGTTGACCTGCTCGGTCAGCGCGGCGATGGTCTGCTTCTGGTTCTCGATGGTCGTCTGGAGCTCCTGGATGGTCTTGCGGAGCTCGGCGGCGCGCGCGGACTCACGCGTCAGCGCCTGGATCCGCTTTTCGCTCTCCGCGAGTCGCCTCTCGCTCTCCTCCAGGCGGCCGGTGAGGTCCTTGATGCCCTCGAGCAGGGTCTCCGGCGTTACCTCGGAGGGCGCGGGCTCCTGGCCGCCGACCGTCGCGGTGCGGGGTGTCCGCACGCGGGCGATCTCGGCGGCGATGTCGCTCATGATGCGGGCGTTCTCCGCGAGCTGGAGCAGCAGACTGTCCTTCTCGGCCGAGACGGCCTCGAGCTGCGCGAGCTGCTGCCTCACCTCGGACGAGGGGCCGCACGCCGCGATCAGGAAGAGCAGCGGCGGCGCTGCGAGCCGAGCGATCCCCTGGATTCGGTTCATGGACGTCGTCCTTTCGTCAACGGGTCCGAACGAGCCGCAACCGGCGGCGGTCAACGCGATGTTCACAGGGGGCTGAGCCCGTCCTCTACGCAATCGGCGTGCCTCACCGTCCTCGGAAGAACAGCAGGCCGCCGCCCAGGGCGCCGACGACGAGGTCGATCCGGCCGTCTCCATCCAGGTCGGCGGGTGCGGGGGCGGAGTAGGGGTGGAGCGGCAGGGGCGACGGCAGCTCGGCGGGCTCGAACCGCGGGTCGCGCACTGTGCCCGTGTTGAGGTAGAATGCGACGCCTCCCTCCTCTCGCCCCACGAGGAGATCCAGGTCCCCATCGCCGTCGATGTCCAGCAGCGCGGGGTGACTCCGGCGGCCGACATCGATCCCCTGGAAGCGGTCGGAGACGAGGACGAAGCGGGGTTCCTGCGGCGTCCCCTCGTTGCGGTAGAAGTTCAGCTCGCCCGAGGCCTCGCCCACGAACAGGTCCAGGTCGCCATCGCCGTCGATGTCCGCGAAGGCGGGCGTCGCGTTGCTGCCGCGCGTGAGCCGGAGGGTGAGGGTCGTGTCCTGGACCCAGCGCGGCTCGTGCCGCGTGCCTTCGTTGACGTAGAAGAGGACGCGGCCGTCCCACGTGCCGAGGGCGAGGTCGAGGTCGCCGTCGGCATCGAGGTCCGCGAGCGCGGGCGCGTAGTGGAAGGCAGGCGCGAGGTCGAGTGTGTCGGCGAGGCGGAAGGCCGGGTTCTTGGCGTCGCCCACGTTCTCGAAGACGTAGAGCCGCGCCGTTGTCGGGTTCGCGGGATCGAGCTTGTTGCCCACGAGGAGGTCGAGGTCGCCGTCGCCGTCGATGTCGCCGAGCGCGGGGATGCTCTCGCTGCCGATGTCGATCTGCGAGAGGTAGCGGCGCGTGCGCAGCACGTACTCGCCGTCGGCGGTGCGCTCGAGGAAGTAGAAGTTGTCCGCGGCGGTCAGGTTGGGGTTGAACGCGCCGCCCAGCACGCCGACGAAGAGGTCGAGGTCGCCGTCCGCGTCGATGTCGGCGAGGTAGGTGACGTTGTAGCCGCTGGTGCGGAGGATCTCGCCATCCGCGGTGCGCAGGGGCACGGGCTCCGTGCGCAGCCCGGGCGTGGAGCACGTCCCCGTGTTCGGGATGAAGAGGACGCCGGGCTCGAAGAAGTCGCCCCAGAAGAGGTCGAGGTCGCCGTCGCCGTCCACATCGGCGAAGGACATGCTGTTGGCGCCGTGCAGGGAGCCGATCTGCCCGATGATCTCGATGTTCTCGAAGCGGTCGGTGACGTGGCGGAAGCGGGGCACGTCGCCGGGTGCGACGCGGCTGGTGGCCTCGAACCGGGTGATCGTGCCCTCGACGCGGCCGAGGAAGAGGTCGGGCAGCGAATCGCAGTCGATGTCGGCGACGCTGGGGATGTTCTGGCGGTCGGCGAAGATGGCGGCGCCGTTCTCGTCCCGGAGCGAGTCGGCGGCGAGCGTGAAGCGGGGCTCGCCGGGGGGGCCGTCGTTGATGTAGACGCGGATGTAGCTATAGCGCTCCTCGGCAAGGAGGTCGGGGTCGCCGTCGCCGTCGATGTCCGCGAAGCGGGCCCACTCGCCGACGTCGAGGTCGTGGAAGCGGTCGGTGCGCCAGACGAACCGGGGTGCCTGCGGCGTGCCCACGTTCTCGAGGAACATCAGCTCGCCGGAGCGTTCCTGGATGAACAGGTCGAGGTCGCCGTCGCCGTCGATGTCCACGAGCTGGGGCCGAGGCACGTCGAACCCGCCGAGGAACGGGTGGTCGTACGGGTTGCCGTGCTCGTCGAAGACGGGGAAGGGGGCGACGTCGCGCACGAACGTGGGCGGCCGCAGGCCGCCCTCCGCGGCGGCGCAGGCGGTGAGGAAGAGGGCGGCGAGGAGGCCCGCGGCGATGCGGCCGGCCTGGCTTCGTGGCCGCCTCCGGGTGGCGGCGGCCGCGAGGGCGCGGGGGGCGCAGGAAACGAGGGGAAGACTCATCTCCGATCTACGAGCGAGCCGGCGCTCCGGCGCGGCGGCCGGCTCGAGCCCCGCGAGTCCCGAGGCCGGAGTCCCCGCCCGTACAGCGACAGAGCGCACAGCGATCACCTGGAGCCCTGCGAATCCGGAGGCCGGAGTCACCGGCCGGGCAGGTGCCGACGCGCCGGTCCTCAGCGCAGCCTCCCGATGGCGATGCCCGTTGCGTTGCGGCCGACCTCGATGACGTGCACGATCTCGCGCGTAGCCGTGTCGATGACGACGACGGTACCGGGGCCGGCGGACTTCACCGGCGCGCCGCCGTGGCCGATGTGGGACCCGGCGGGTGCCGTGAGGTTGTTGTTCGAGATGTAGACGTAGCGGCCATCGGGCGAGACGGCGGCGCCGTGCGGCTGGGCGAGGCCTTCGCCGCGAATGACGGCGGCGACCTCACGCGTCTCCAGGTCGACGACGGTGACGGTGTTCGCCGCCTTGTTGCCCAGGTAGACCCAGCGGCCGTCCGGCGTGATGATC
>DATCKS010000265.1:0-4495 GCA_036562265.1 Thermodesulfobacteriota bacterium
AGCCCGGCGGCCTTCGCCGCCGCCACGTCCTCGGCGTTGGCCGCCGCGAGCGCCTGCCGGCCGGCCGCGGACGCGAGGCGGTCGGCGGCCGCGAGGAGGGCCGCGTTCTTGACGGCGGTCGGCAGCGCCGAGAGCCGGTGGGCCGCCTCGCGCGCGGCCCGGGCCATGGCGCGGACCTCGGCGCGGACGTCGTCCCGGGGCTCTCTGGTGGCGGTCTTGGTGGTCATGGCCGGTGCCTCCGGATGCAGCCCCCAATGATAGCCCGCGGCAGGGCGCGGTGGCGGCCGGGATACCTGACTTGCGCGGCTCCGGCGATCAGGGCCGCAGCGCGCTGCAGGGCATCCGGCGTCGTCACCCGGACCGCCGCGCGGAGCTGCGCCGCGGCTGCCGGTGAGGATCGCCTCGTAGCGATCGGCCAGGGTCAGGTTGCCTGCGCGGCCGGCGTCGATGGCAGCGAAGACCGGCTCGACGCCGGGAGATAGCCGGGATCCTCCTCGATGAAGTAGACGAAGACCGCCGTATCGAGGGCGATCGGGCCGCCGGCAACGTCCTCCAGGAGTCCCACGACCCCCGCTCGGCGACGACGTGATCGGTCGGCCATCATGGAGGAACACGGCCGGGTGGGGCAAGGGACCGCGAACGCCGGGCTGGCGCTACTTCACCCGTCCCGGCATGGAGAGGTCGCCCGACGCCACGTCGAAGACCCGCTCGACGCAGAGGAGCGGGGCGTGGACGCTCTCGTTCACGCGGAGCCCGCTCGTCACGCCGTCGAACGCGACCCCGACGAGTTCGCGCGCGCGATGGAACGGGACGCGCACCTCGACCCGGCTCTCCGCGAGCGTCGGCGAGTAGCCGGGGCTGTCGATCAGGATGGGAAGCCCGGGCCAGGTGACGGGGAGCTTCGGCGTCGTGCCCGGGGGGATGTCCTTGACCTTGAGGCCGCCCTTGCACGTCTCCTGGTCGGGAACGAGCACGACCCAGTGCGTGTGCCAGAGGTCGCCGTCGTTGTCGCGGCTGCCGTCGCCGTTCTCGTCGAAGAGCGGGGTGTCGTCGAAGTCGGGGTGCGACGTGACGGCGAGGGCGAGGATGCCCTGCGCGGCGTCGAAGCCCACGGCGGCGCTGTCGAGCTTCGTCGGCCAGACGTAGGAGAAGACCCGGGAGCCGGCGAGTTGCCCGGTGCGAGCCGGCCGGCTCTCGCCCGCCCGCCCGCTCACGGCCATGCGGAAGACGAGCCAGCGCTCCTCCGCCGTGACCGTTGCGTGGACCACGTCGAACGCCGGCTCGGCGTTGCCCGCCCTGGCGGCGATGTCGTGTGCGGCGGCCGGCGACGCCGCAAGTCCGATCGCCAGGACGAGCGCCGGTGGTGCGAGACGAAGCGAGCGAGTCATGAGGTGCCCTCCTTGCCGCGTGCGTACGCGACGAAACGCTGCCAGTTGTCGGCGCCGAGCCGTGCATCGGCGCTCTCGAAGTCGCGACAGTCGAGCCTGAGGTCGAGGTCCCCGAACGGGGCGTCGACGTAGTCGCAGTGATGGGGGGCGCGGCGGTCGTCGTGGACGTTCGGCCGGAAGTAGCGGCACCCCACGCACATGCGCTGGATCGGGATGGCGCCGCGCTCCTGAAGGCCCCGGATGATCGTGCCGACCAGGCGCAGCAGGACGGCCTGCTCCCCCGGGGACATCTCCTCCAGGGCCTCGAGCAGGGCATCCGGCCACTCGGCGCTCGCCTGCGCCTCGCGGCGGCCGGCCGGCGTGAGGTGGATCGCGATGGCCCGGCCGTCGTCCGGAGCGGGGCGCTTCTCGACGAGCCCTTTGCGCGCCAGCGCGGCGACCGCGGCGCTGGCGGTCGCCGGGGTGACGGCCAGTTCGTCGGCCACGACGGTGAGCCGGATCGGGCCGCGGGCGCGCACGAGCGCGAGCACCTGAGCCTGCGTGGGGGTGAGGCCGCGAGAGGCGCCGTGTGTCCAGGCCTGGCCACGCAGGGCGACGCCGATCCTGGCGAGGCCCGCGGCGAGTCGCTGCGACACGGCCCCGGACGAGCCGGCGGAGGGGGGGCGGCGATTCATATTTAGGACTTCTAAATAATCGCCGCCCTCCTGTCAAGCGGGGCGTACGGGGCGGCGACGCGGGGAGCGCCCGCCCTCGCCGGCACCGTGCGGCGGAGCCGGGCGAGAATCATCCCGCACAGCCCTCGGCCCACCTCGGGGTCGGGCTTCGACGTCTTCCGAATCGCAAGCCGGCAGGGCTGGAAACGGAACGACCGGCCCCGGGTCTCGGCCGGAGTTACTGGCTCCGGGCGCGCAGTTCGCGCTGGGCGCGGGCGATGACGCCCGCGTACCGCTTGCCGGGGTACCAGGGCATCTCGCCGACCCGATCGAACCCGGGGAGCGTCTCCATGTAGCGCACCATGCGGGCACGCATCTCCCGATCGGGCAGCGGGCCGGTGAGCGCCCCGACGTTCTCGAGGAGGTGGTCCGGATTCGACGTCGCCGGCAGGACGCAGGTGACCGCCGGGTGCGAAACGACCCACTTCAGGAAGAACTGGGCCCAGTTCTCCACGCCGATCTCGCGCGCGAAGTCGGGCAGCGGCCGCCCTTCGACCACCCGGAACAGGCGCGCCTTCTCGAACGGCATGTTGACCAGGACCGCGGTGCCGCGATCGGCCGCGGCCGGCAGGATCCGCTCCTCCGCCGCCCGCGTGTGGATCGAGTAGTGCACCTGCACGAAGTCGAGGTCGCCGCGCTCGACCCAGTCGGCGAGCGGCCCGAAGTAGGCCGGCTCGTGGTGCGTGACGCCCAGGTACCGGATGCGCCCCTCCTTCTTCCAGGCCTTCAGGATGGGGACGATCACGTCGACGTTGACGAGGCTGTGGCACTGCATGAGGTCGATCCGCTCGCGCCACAGGCGCTGCCGCGAGCGGTCGAGGCTCTGCCGGGCGTGGCTCTCGTCGGCGAGGTACTCGCCCGTCGCCCAGATCTTGTTGGCGACGAACATCCGATCGTTGAGGCCGAGCGAGGTCGCGAAGTCGCCCACGGTGACCTCGGCCATGCCGTAGAGCGGCGAGGTGTCGACGACCCGTCCGCCCGCCTCCCAGAAGCGACGGAGCACCTCCAGGAGGTGGTCGCGCCGCTGGCCGGGCAGGAGATCGAAGGTGAGGAAGGTTCCGAGCCCGACGACGGGCAGCGCCTCGTTCGTCCTCGGGACGCGCCTCGTGAGGATCGCCCCGGACGCCTCTGCCGCGCGGGCCCGGGCGCCGCCGGGGAGGAACGCTCCGGAGGCGGCGCCGGCCGTTGCGGCGAGACCGAACCCCAGCACACCTGTCACGAACGCTCGCCGGCTCGTCCGGCCGGCAGACTCCTGTCGTCGATCGCGCATGTGTCGTCTCCTCGCGCGGGCAAGGACGGTCGGGCCCGCGCGGCGACACTGTACGCGCCGCGCCCCGGCGCGGCGCGCGCGATCCTGATCCGATCGGCTCGATCCTGATCCGATCCGGCGCCGTGGTGCGCGCCCCGATTCGGTGCCGGATCGGGTGGTGCGGCACGCGCGAGGGGGATAGATTGGGGGCGATGTATCTGCGACGCGTCGAGCCGCGCGCCGTGGACTGGCGCAGCTTCGCCTGGCGCACGGGCATCTTCGACACGGGACGCCGGCCGTACACGGATGTGGTCGAGGGCACGATTCGCACGCCGGACCATCTGGTGCTCGTCACCCTCCGCGGTGGGGCCGCGCGGCTCGAGGTCGACACCGACTGCGACCACACGTACGCCGGCCCCGACTACGCCGGCGCCGTGTCCTTCGTGCCGGCCCACTGCGAGCGGCGGCTCAGGCTCCGGGGGGTGCGGGCCGAGTGGGCGTCGATCGCGCTGCGGCCCGAACTCGTCACCGCCTTTGGCGACGGCGTCGACATCGCTCCGTTCACCAACGTCGACGACCCGTTCATCGCCGGACTCGTCGCCGAGTTCGCGCGCCTCCACGCGTGCGACGGTCGGCTCGACCCGACGTACTGCGACGCCATGTCGCACGCGCTGGCCGCCTACCTGGCCGGGCGCTACGGCCGGCGAACGGGAAGCGCCCGTCGCCGGCGCACGTGGAAGCTGCCGCCCTGGCGCGTGCGGCGCATCGCCGACTACGTCGAGGCCCACCTCGGGGAGGAGATCCTCGTCGCCGACCTCGCCCGCCTGGTCGGGCTCTCCACGGGCCACCTGCACCGCGCCTTCCGCGAGACGGTCGGCGTGACGCCGCTCGATTACATCAACGAGCGCCGCGTCCGGCGAGCCATCGCGATCCTCGCGACCGAGCGCGTCACCGTCGCCGACCTCGCCCTTCGAGTCGGCTTCTCGAGCCCGAGCCACTTCGCGAGGACCTTCCGCCGGGTGACCGGCGTGACCCCCTCGCGGTACGTCCGGGCGAGCGCGGAGCCTGGTGGGTAGCGGGCGGTCGCCGCCGCCCGCGGTGTCTGGGTCGCGGCCCGACCGCGTGGGGTCGAGCGCTTCAGGTTC
>DATCKS010000491.1:0-6684 GCA_036562265.1 Thermodesulfobacteriota bacterium
GGGAGTTAGCACCAGCGCAGCCCCCCGTCGGGGCTGCCGGTTGCTGCGGCTTCGTCGGGCCCATCCCTCCGCCGCTCTAGATAAGAATCGCGGGCGAGATTCCCCGCGTTATGTCGGAACCATGGTGACGAAACGGAAGGCTCGTGTCAACAGTGTCGGTGTCGGGCCGGCCGCCCCGGGAGGGCGCGGCTCGCCGCGGCTAGGGCACGTCGCCGGGGAAGGGGCCCGAGCCGGGCAGGTCGGTGACGAACATGTGCCCGGGGGCGTGCGTGATCGCGAAGGGGAGTCGGGCCTCGAGGAGCGCGGCCTGGGGCGTGACGCCGCAGGCCCAGAAGACCGGCACCTCGCCCGGATGCACCGTGACCGGGTCGCCGTAGTCGGGGCGGCCGAGGTCGGCGATGCCGAGGCCGGCCGGCTCCCCCACGTGGATCGGCGCGCCGTGGACGCGCGGGACCCGGCCGGTGATCTCGACGACGCGAGGGATCTCGGCCGGCTTGAACGGGCGCATCGTGACGACGAGCGGCCCGCGGAAGGGACCGGCCGGGACGGTGGGCCGGCTCGTCCGGTACATCGGCACGTTTCGGCGCTCCGAGACGTGCCGGACCTCGAGGCCGGCCTCGAGGAGCGGGCCCTCGAACGAGAGGGAGCAGCCGATGAGGAAGGCGACCAGGTCGTCCCGCCAGACGGCCCGCACGTCGGTCGGCTCGTCGGCGAGGACGCCGTCGCGCCAGACGCGGTAGCGGGGCAGGTCGGTGCGCAGGTCGGCCCCGGGCGCGCAGGCCGGCTCGGTCGCGCCGACGTCGAGCACCTCGAGCAGCGGACAGGGTCTCGGGTTGCGCTGGCAGAAGAGCAGGAAGTCGTAGGCGTACTCCCGCGGCAGCGCCACCAGGTTCGCCTGCGCGTACCGTGGCGCCAGCCCGACCGTCGGTCCCGTCC
This sequence comes from Thermodesulfobacteriota bacterium, assembly GCA_036562265.1. GTDB lineage: Bacteria > DASVDK01 > DASVDK01 > DASVDK01 > DASVDK01 > DASVDK01. The sequence continues at coordinate 937 of DATCKS010000491.1, forward strand.
ATTCGCCCGCCCTGATCGCTCGCCTCGCCTCGGATGCCGACTGCATCGCCCCTCCTCGGTCGTGTTCCGTCTCGCTTCGCGCTCTTCTTTCTAGCGCACCGAGGGCCCCCTCGGCACTCCCGTTGCACACCCTCAGGCGTGAGCCGCTCACCGATGCGCCTGCTGCTGGTCGGATCCACGCCGGACGACGCCGCGCGCTTCGAGGCCGGCCTCGCGCGCGCCTCGCCCGCGCCGGTCGAGGTCCGCCCGGCGGGCGGCCTCGCCGACGCCGCGCGCCACCTGGCCGAGGGGCGGGTCGACGCGATGGTGATCGACGCGGTTCGGCCCGAGGGGCGCGACCTCGAGGCGCTCAGGCGGACCTGTCGCGACTGGCCCCACCTGCCGGTGGTCGTCCTGACGGCGGCCGGCGACGACGCGTTCGGCCTCAAGGCCATCGAGGCGGGGGCGCAGGACGCCCTGCCGAAGCCGGACACGACGCCTCCGCTCCTGGCCCGCGCCGTGGCCTACGCGGTCGAGCGGCAGCGGCTCCTCTGCGAGATCCGGGCTCTCGCGCTCGTGGACGAGCTGACCGGCCTGTACAACCGCCGCGGCTTCTTCACGCTCGCCGGCCACGAACTGCGCGTGGCGGCGCGGCAACGCCGGCGCGTCTTTCTGCTCTTCGCCGACCTCGACGGCATGAAGTGGATCAACGACTCGCTCGGCCACGCGGCCGGCGACCGCGCGCTGATCGAGGCGGCCGAGGTGCTGAAGGCGACCTTCCGCGAGTCGGACACGATCGCCCGGCTGGGCGGCGACGAGTTCGCCGTCTTCGCCCTGTCGTCCGGCCGGCGGGCGGCTCGCGACCGGCCGGCCGAGCGCCTCCGCCGCGCCCTCGCGGAGCGAACCCGCCGCCCCGGCCGGCCGTTCCCGCTCGCGATGAGCATCGGCGTCGTCGAGCGGGTGCCCGACGCGACCACCACCATCGATCAGCTCCTCGCGATCGCGGACGAGCGGATGTACCGCGACAAGCGCGCGCGGGGTGCGGGCCGCCCGCGTGCCGGCTGAGCCGGCGGCGCCGGCCCCGGCCGGGGCGCCGCGCAACCGGCCGGGGGGGAGGCGGGGCGTCCGCGCCGTGGCACGCGCGCCCCACCGGGGAGGCCGTGTCTCCTCCCCCGAGGCGAGCCGCCCTCGGTCCTGCCGCCGTGACGGGGGCTTGTGCGACCGCGCGCGCGGGCATCCTTGATGCAGCCGCCTTCGGGCGAGGCGACCCACGGCGCGCCGCGAAAAAGGGGAGGTCCGCATGTTCACGAAGATCCTCGTGCCGCTCGACGGCTCGCCGCTCGCGGAGCGGGCGCTGCCGATCGCGGTCGGTCTGGCCAAGCTCACCGGGGGGGCGATCACCCTCGTGCACGCCGTCGAGGCGTCGGGCCTGCCGGGGACCGACAAGACCGACGCCGAGGTGGAGGTCGTGCGCAAGGGCGAGGCGTACGTCGAGGGGGTCGAGCAGCGCCTCCGCTCCGAAGGGGTCAACGTGCGCTCGGCCGTCTGGTACGGGCCGCCGGTCTTCGCCATCACCGAGGCGGCTCGCATCGGCGGGACCGACGTCATCGTCATGAGCACGCACGGCCGCGGCGGCCTGGGCCGCCTCGTCCTCGGCAGCGTCGCCGACGCGGTGATCAGGCGGACGAGGGTCCCGGTCCTCCTCGTGCGCGAGGCGGAGGCGCCGCTCGAGGAGCCGTTGCCCGGACCGGCGGCGGTCCCTCGCTCGCCGGAAGGAGCCTGAGCCTGTGCGCGCGTTCGTCATGAAGGGGATCGGGCAGGTGGCGGTCATGGAGAAGCCGGTGCCCGAGCCGGGACCGAACGACGCCGTCGTCAGGACGACGACGGCGCTCGTCTGTACCTCGGACACGCACACCGTGGCCGGCGCCATCGGCGACCGGCGCGACCTCACCCTCGGCCACGAGGCGGTCGGCGTCGTCCACCGGCTGGGCAGCGCGGTGAGAGGGTTCAGGGCAGGCGACCGCGTGGCGGTCAACGCCATCACGCCGGACTTCCGGTGCGAGAACTGCCAGCGCGGCTACACGTCCCAGTGCACGGAGATGCTCGGCGGCTGGAAGTTCGCCAACCTGAGGGACGGCAACCTGGCCGAGTACTTCCTCGTCAACGACGCCGAGGCGAACCTCGCCCCGATCCCCGACGGCCTCACGGACGAGCAGGCCGTCTACTGCACCGACATGCTCTCGACGGGGTTCATGGGCGCCGAGCATGCGGCCATCCCCATCGGGGGGACGGTGGCCGTGTTCGCCCAGGGACCGGTCGGCCTCATGGCGACCGCGGGGGCGAGGCTCCTCGGGGCCGGGCTCGTCATCGCGGTGGAGAGCGTGCCCCGGCGCCAGGAACTGGCCCGCCACTACGGCGCCGACGTGGTGATCGACCACACGAAGGAGGATCCGGTCGAGGCGATCCGCCGGCTCACGGGGGGCCAGGGGGTCGACTCGGCCATCGAGGCGCTCGGCGCCGAGGCGACGTTCCAGGCGTGCGTTCGCGCGACCCGACCCGGCGGCACCATCTCGAACATCGGCTACCACGGGCACGGGGACGTCATCGGCCTGCCGCGGCTCGACTGGGGCGTGGGGATGGGGGACAAGACCATCCGCACCGGCCTCTGCCCCGGCGGCCGCGAGCGGATGAGCCGCCTCATGCGCCTGGTCGAGCGGGGTCGCGTCGATCCGACGCTCATGACGACGCACCGCTTCGCCTTCGACGAGATCGAGACGGCGTTCCGGATGATGGCGACCAAGGAGGGCGGCATGATCAAGCCGCTCATCCGCTTCTAGCGCACCCGGAGAGCGGGCGGGTCCGGAGGGACGATGGGCGAGGGGACGATCCGGACGATCGTCGGTCGCGAGCGCGGCTACCGATTCCGCATCCGATTCGACCAGGCGGGCGTGCCCGACCTCGTCACCGACGAGCCGCCGCCGCTCGGCAACGGGGAAGGGCCCAACCCCGCGAGGCTCCTCGCGGCCGCGGTCGGCAACTGTCTGGCGGCGAGCCTCCTCTTCTGCCTCACGCGGGCCCGGATCGAGGTCGGAGGCCTCACGGCCACGGTCGACGCGACGCTCGGACGCAACGAGCAGGGGCGGCTGCGCGTGACCGGGATGCGAGTCGTGCTGGCTCCCGAGGTGCCGGCAGAGGCGCGGGATCGGATGGCGAGGTGCCTCGAGATCTTCGAGTCGTTCTGCATCGTCACGGAGAGCGTACGCAAGGGGATCGACGTGACGGTCGAGGTCGAGCCGGTCGCCGGCGGTGCCGACCGGACGCCGTAGCGTCGCCTGCCGCCGGCGCGGGTTCCCGTTCGCCGCGCGGGACGCCGGCGGTCCGGCGCCTCGTCGCGCCGCCCGCCGTTGCCGCGCTGCCGTCGTCGTCGATGCCGATGCCGCGAGCCCGCGCCGGCCGGCGCGGGCAGTGCGGACCCGGGTGGGGCGGCAATGTCCCGCGATCCGCCCGCGGCGCGGCCGCAAGTCGGCGGTACGGCGTCGATCGCCGGGCGCGGCCCGCTGGCCTCACGATTGCAGTTCGCAGTGTGCGTCACCCAGGGAGGGAGGCGCACATGGGACGAACGCGCAGGCAGAAGACGAAGCGGCCGGCACCGCCCCGGCGCAGGGCGTGGGGCGACGCGAGCGGCCGGATCGGACGGATGGCGGTGGAGCTTACGCGCTACCACGAGACGGGGCCGATCCTGTCGGGCGGCGACCTCGACGCCGACTGGCAGCACGCGCACCTCTACGGTGACGAGGCGGTCGGCGGGAGCGTGGCGACGCCCGACCAGGACATGGTCGACGAGATCGGGCGCGCCCTCGGGGTCGAGCAGGACCTCGACGCCGAACTCTGGTCCTTCGACGAGATCCTGCGCCGCCGCGACCGGAACCGGTGGGCGCTCGAGGCGGAGGCGGCCCTGGAGGAGCGATGGATGTAGCCCGGCCCGCGCCGGAGGCGGAGGCGCTCCGCCGGTACCTCGAGGGGGTCCTCGGCGCGCCGGTCGGCGACGTGACGGTCTCGGCGCTCGGCGGCGGGCCGTCGGGGACCGACCTGAAGCGGTTCGGCTACGGCACGCCGCTCAGGATCGACTGCGTCGTCGGCGGCGAGCCGCGGCGGTTCGTCCTCGCCAGGCAGCGCGTGCAACCGGGCTACGGGCACGACTACCCGTCGGACCGCGCCCAGGCGGCGCTCTGGGCCCACGACGCCTACAACCGGCTCCCCCGTCACGTGGCGAGCCGCGACGTCGGGTTCCTCCTCGACTCCGGCGCGCTCGTCTCCGTGGCCGGCTGGCGCGACGCCTTCCAGCTCGTCGACTTCTCCGAGGGGACCGAGTACCGGCGCGACCTCGAACGGATCGCCGACACCCGCGCGCTCGGTCCGGGGGACATGGACCGCGTCGACGCGCTGGCCGCGTACCTTGCCGGGATCCATCGCGAGCGGCACGACGCGCCGCACATCTACCACCGGCGGATCCGGGAGCTGGTCGGTCACGGCGAGTGCATCATGGGGGTGCTCGACGGCTATCCGGAGACCTTCGCGCTCCTGCCGCCGGCCGAACGCGAGGCGATCGAGCGGGCCGCCGTCTCCTGGCGCTGGCGCCTGCGCGGCCGCGTGCACCGGCTGGCCACGGCGCACGGCGACTTCCACCCCTGGAACATCCTCTTCAGGACGGAGACCGACTTCACGCTCCTCGACCGCAGCCGGGGGGAGTGGGGGGAGCCGGCCGACGACGTGGCGGCGCTCGTCGTGAACTACCTCTTCTTCGCGCTCGTGTCCGAAGGGCGCTTCCGCGGCCCGCTGCGCGTCTGCTTCGAGCGCTTCCTCGAGCGCTACCTCGACGCGACCGGTGACGCGGAGCTGTTCGAGGTCCTGCCCCCCTTCCTCCTCTTCCGCGGCCTCGTCCTTGCGAGCCCCAAGTGGTACCCGACGCTCGACGAGGGGATCAGGCGGAGCCTCCTTTCGCTCGTGCGGCGCATGGCCGAGCCGGCGCCGCTCGATCTTGCGGCCGTGGAGGCCGCCCTCGAGGGTCGGCCGTGAGCTTCGCCATCTGGATCACCGGTCCCCCCGGGTCGGGCAAGAGCACCATCGCGCGGGAGGCCGCGCGGCGCCTCGCCGCGGCGGGCCGTCCGGTGCGCGTCCTCGAACTCGACGAGGTCCGCAAGGTCGTCACGCCGGCGCCCACGTACAGCGAGGCGGAGCGGGACATCGTGTACCGGGCGCTCGCGTACATGGCGAAGCTCCTGGTCGAGGTCGGCCAGCCGGTCATCGTCGACGCGACGGCCCACCGGCGCGCCTGGCGGGACCTCGCGCGCCGTCTCGTCCCGCGGTTCGCCGAGGTCGAGCTCGACTGCCCGCTCGAGGTCCGGGCGGCGCGCGAGCGGAGCCGGCGCGAGGGACACGCCCCTCGCGGCATCTACGCGCGCGCGGAGGAGCCGGGGGCGACCGTGCCGGGTGTGAACGTCCCCTACGAGTCGTCGGCCGCGCCCGAGCTTCGCCTCGACACCGCCGGGACCGACCTCGAGCAGCAGGTGGAGGCCGTCGTGGGCCTCGCGCGCCGTCTCGATCCGGAGTCGGGCGCGGGCGAGCCGTCGCCCGCCCCGCGCGCCCCCGAACGCCGGGACGCGTGAGGGCGGCGCCGGGCGTCAGGCCGCCCGTTGCCGGGCCGCGGCGAGCGGCAGCCGCACGACGAAGACGCTCCCCCGGCCCGGCCCGTCGCTCTCCGCCCATACC
>DATCKS010000514.1:0-3988 GCA_036562265.1 Thermodesulfobacteriota bacterium
GCCCATCCTAGCGCGGCCGTCCGATCAGCGCGGTGCGGCGAGCGCGTCGCGCATCGGCCCGTCCGTGATGGTTGCGGTGAACCAGTTCGGGTAGATGGGCGCCGGCGCCGTCAGGGCGTCGAGCCGGGCGACCTCGTCGGCCGACAGCGTCAGGTCGGCCGCGCCGAGGTTGTCGTCGAGCTGCGCGCGGCGGCTCGCGCCGACGAGGACGCTGGTCACGTAGGGCCTGGCGAGGAGCCAGGCGAGCGCCACCCGTGCGGGCGGCACGCCGCGGTCGCGGCCGATCTCGACGAGGCGGTCCACCACCTCGTAGCCTCGCTCGCGGTCGAACGGGATCACGTCGAAGCCGGAGAGGCGGCCGCCCCTCCCGGTGGGGTCCTGCCGCGTGTACCTCCCCGTGAGGAAACCGCCCGCCAGCGGGCTCCAGACCAGGATGCCGACGCCGGCGTCGACGCAGAACGGCACGATCTCGTGCTCGATGTCGCGGCCGACGAGCGAGTAGTAGACCTCCGCCGCCCGGAAGCGCGCCCGGCCGGTCGCCTGCTGGAGCTCCACCGACCTCGCCGCGAGCCAGGCGGGCCAGTTCGAGAAGCCGATGTAGCGGACCTTCCCCTGCCGCACGAGCGCGTCGAACGCCTCGAGCGTCTCCTCGAGCGGCGTGTACGGGTCGAGACGGTGGGCGAGGTACAGGTCGATGTAGTCGGTCCCGAGGCGCCTGAGGCTCGCCTCGGCGGCGGCGAGCACGTGTCGCCGCGAGAGCCCCGTGTGCACCAGCGCCTCGCCGGTGCGGAACCCCACCTTCGTGGCGATCACCACGTCCGGCCGGCGGCTGCCGATCGCCCGGCCGAGCATCGCCTCGGACTGCCCGCCGGCGTAGGCGTCCGCGGTGTTGAAGAAGGTGACGCCCGCGTCGAGCGCCCGCGCCACGAGGTCGTCGGCGCCGGCCTGGTTCACCTTGTACACCGAGGCGAGCGCCCCGCCAGTCGCCTGGCCGAACGTCATCGCCCCGAAGGCGAGCCGCGAGACGACGAGCCCCGTGTCGCCGAGCCTGGCGTACTGCATGCGGGCCTCCTCATGCCGACCGTGCACCCCGAGAGACACCCTGCTCGGACCGCACCGCCGCTTGCACGAGATTCACGCCGCCGCCCGGCCGTTCGCTATGCTCGATGACCGTGTCGGGGCACATCGTGGTCGTCGGTTCCTGCCGCGTCGACCTTCTGGCGCGCGTGCCGCGCCTGCCCGCGCCGGGCGAGACCGGCGCCGGCTCGGGCCTCGCCGAGGAGGTCGGCGGCAAGGGGGCCAACCAGGCCGTGGCGGCCCGCCGCCTCGGAGCCGCCGTGCGCCTCGTGGCGCGCGTCGGGCGGGACTCCCGCGGCGACGCGATCCTCGACGCGCTCCGGGCCGAGGGGGTCGACGTCACCGCCGTCGGCCGCGCGCCGGCGGCGACCGGCGTCGCGCTGGTCACCGTCGAGGAGGCCACCGGCGCGCGCACGGTCGTGGTCGTGCCGGGCGCCAACCACGCCCTCCTGCCCGACGACGTCGAGGGTGCGGCTCCCCTCTTCGCCGGCGCCGCCGTCGTCGTGACGCAACTCGAGGTGCCGGTCGACACCGCCGCGCGGGCGCTGGCGCTCGGCCGGCGCTACGGCGCGCGGACCGTCCTCAACCCGGCTCCCGCCGTCCCGCTGCCGGGCGGCCTCCTGCCGCTCGCCGACTACCTGATCCCGAACGAGCGCGAACTCGCGCGTCTCGTCGGCGGCCGCGCCGCGACCGCGACGGAGATCGAGGCGGCGGCGCGTTCGCTCCTCGCGAGCGGCCCCGGCGAGGTCATCGTCACCCTCGGCGCCCGCGGCGCGCTTCGCGTGACCCGCCTCGGCAGCGCCCTCGAAGCGCCGCCGGAAGCCGTGGCGGTCGACACGACGGGGGCCGGCGACGCGTTCGTCGGCGCCTTCGCGCAGGGCCTCGCCGCCGACCTCGATCCCCTGGCCGCCGTCCGGCACGCCAACCACGCCTCGGCGCTCTCGGTCGCGCGGCCGGGCGCCCGGTCCTCCTTCGCCCGCGCGGAGGAGATGCACACGTGGAGGAACAGGTGAGATGACCTACCGCTCCATGCTCTTCGTGCCCGTCCTTGAGGAGCGCTTCGTCGCGAAGGCCCACACCCGTGGCGCCGACGCCGTGATCCTCGACCTCGAGGACTCGATCGCGCCGAACGCCAAGGCGCGCGCCCGCGAGGCGGTGCGCGGCGCGGCGGCCGAGATCGCCGCGAAGGGGGTGCCGACCTTCGTGCGCGTGAACCATCCCGGGCCGCTCACGGACGAGGACGTCGCCGCGGCGGTGGGGCCGCACGTCACCGGGCTCATGGTCCCCAAGGTGGAGTCGGCCGACCAGGTGCGGGCGGTGGCGCGGGCCGTGGAGGCGGCGGAGCGGTCGAGCGGCCGCAGCGGCCCGCCCACGGTGCTCGTGCCGGTCGTCGAGACGCCGGCCGGCGTCCTTCACGCCGAGGCGATCGCCCGCGCCGACGGGCGCGTCGCGGCGCTCGCCTTCGGCAGCGAGGACTTCGCCGCGGCGATGGAGGTGCAGCCTACGCCGGAGACGCTCGCGGTCCCGGCCCAGCTCGTGACGATGGCCGCGGCCGCCGCCGGCCTCGCCCCGCTCGGCCTGGCCGGCTCGATCGCCGAGTTCCGCGACGTCGAGGCGTTCGCCGCCGTCGCCCGCCACGCCCGGAGCGTCGGCTTCCTCGGCTCCCCCTGCATCCACCCGGCGCAGGTGCCGGTCCTCAACGCCGCCTTCGCCCCCTCCCCGGCGGAGGTGGACTGGGCCAGGCGCGTCGTCGCGACCTACGACGCGGCCCTCGCCGAAGGCCGCGGCGCCGCCTCGGTCGACGGCCGGATGATCGACGTGCCGGTCTACGAGCGGGCGAAGCGGGTGCTGGCGCGGGCGGGCGCCGGCGGGCAGTAGCGCCGCTCCTGCCCGGCTTGACCTGTCAGGTCATTGCGTCCGCCCCGGCGCCTCGCCATCATCGGACCGCGAGCCACCCGAGCGCGGAGGTCCCGGTGAACGGACGCACGGCATCCAAGGCGGGAGGGCGCGACCGGAGCGCCGAGGTCGTCGCCGTCGTGTCGATTCACGTCAAGCCCGGCTACGAGGAGGAGTTCCTCCGCCTGGTCACGCCGGTGCTCGACGCCATGCGCCACGAGGCCACGTTCGTCAACGCCGTGCTCCACCGGGACCCCGACGACCCGACCCGCTTCATGCTCTACGAGACCTGGGCGGACCTGGACGAGCTGTCGCGGGTCCAGGTCCATCGCGAGTATCGAAAGGCCTACTGGGCCCGTCTCCCCCGGCTCCTCCGGGAGCCTCGGCAGGTGCAGATCTGGGAGCCGCTCCGCGGGGACTTCACCTTCTTTCGCGGCGGCGTGGCGCCGGTCACCGGTCGCTCGTCACCCGCCTGACCTCCTCCGCGATCGTGGGCGAGGTCGCGTTCGAACCGGCCGGGGAGCGACGGGAAGGCGTGGGTGTGCGGGTCCCCCGTGCCCGGCAGGAGGGCGCGCCGGCGAAGGCGCGTCCCGCGGCCGCCCGCCTGGGGTGAGCGCGAAGCTGGCCCCCGAGGCTGCCGCCGGCGCGGAGGAGCCGGGACCATGGGGCCCTCCGTGGGCGAGCACGGGAACCGAAACCGGACCGGCGCGGTTTTCCTGATATACGGCCCGTGCCGCGCCGGTAGCGGGCACGCAGCCGCTTCGCCGTCCTCCTCCTCATATCACGCGGCCCCGGCGGGGTGGCCTCCGCCGGAGCCGCACTTCTCTCGTACGCCGTTTGCTATAAACAAACGGACATCCCCGGAGACCAGCCGAAGCACCCCGCGCACGGCCGGCGGCCGGCATGTGCATGTGAAGGGTCACGCATGACCACGACGATCGACATCCCACACCACCCGCCCCACGAGGTCCTCGACGAGGTCGTCATCCGGTTCGCCGGCGACTCCGGCGACGGC
>DATCKS010000518.1:0-3577 GCA_036562265.1 Thermodesulfobacteriota bacterium
GATCAGCTTCGGCACCGACGGCTGGCGCGGCGTCATCAGCCGCGACTTCACGTTCGAGAACGTGCGGGCGGTGGTGCAGGGGGCGATGGACGCCTTCCCCGCGTCGCAGCTCGCCTGCGGCGTCCTCGTGGGGTACGATCGCCGCTTCCTCTCCGATCGCTACGCGGCGGAGGCGGCGGCCGTCGTCGCCGGCAACGGGCACGCCTGCCGGCTCGCCGACGGGTATCTGCCGACGCCGGTCGTGGCGCACGCCGTGAAGGCGTCGGGGGCCGGCGTGGGGATCGTCGTCACGGCCTCCCACAACCCGCCGGAGTGGAACGGCCTCAAGTTCAAGGAGCCTTTCGGCGGGTCGGCGTCGCCGGAGACGACCGCGCGAATCGAGCGCGCCGTCGCAAGCCGCGTCGAACCCCCGGCCTTCCTCGACCTCGCCGAGGCGAGGCGCCTCGAGCGGGTCACGGCGTTCGACCCGTGGCCGGCCTACGAGGCGGCGCTCTGGCGCCAGGTCGACGCCGAGGCCATCCGAGGGGCGCGCGCCGCCCTGGGCCGGCCGCTCCGGGTGGTCGTGGACCCGATGCACGGGGCGGCGGCGGGGCACCTCGCCCGGCTCCTCTCGCAGGCGGGGGCCGACGTGGTGGAGATCCGGGGAGAGTGGAACCCCGGCTTCGGCGGCGTGAACCCCGAGCCGGTGCCGAAGAACCTCGGGGCGCTGGTCGAGGCGGTGCGCCGCGAGGGAGCGCTCCTCGGCCTCGCCTGCGACGGCGACGCCGACCGGATCGGCGCGGTCGACTCGACCGGCCGCTTCGTCTCCTCGCACCAGATCCTCGCGCTCCTCCTCGACGACCTGGCCGGCCGTCAGGGGCGCCGGGGGCGCGTGGTGAAGACGGTCTCGACGACGCGCATGGTGGAACGGCTGGCCGCCGCGTACGGCTGCCCGCTCACCGAGACGCCGATCGGCTTCAAGTACGTCTGCGCCGAGATGCTCAGGGGCGACGTGCTCGTCGGGGGCGAGGAGTCGGGCGGCATCGGGCTGCCGGCGCACCTGCCGGAGCGCGACGGCCTCCTCGCCGGCCTGCTCCTGGCCGCCATCGTGGCCCGGGCGGGGCGACCGCTCGAGGCCGTCGTGGGGGACCTCGAGCGGCGCGTCGGACCTCACGCGTACGACCGCATCGATCTCGACATCCCGGCCGAGGCCAGGCGCGAGGTGAAGGCGCGGCTCGAGCAGGCGGCGGTTGCCTCCCTCGACGGCCGTCCGGTCGTCGAGCGTCACGCGCGCGATGGGTACAAGTTCATCCTCGAGGACGGCGCGTGGCTCCTGGTGAGGCCCTCGGGGACCGAACCGGTGCTGCGCATCTACGCGGAGGCGGCGACGCCCGAGCGGGTCGCGGCGCTCCTTGCGGCCGGCCGGAGCCTGGCGGGGGTGTGATGACGGACGTCAAGACCCGGACGATCGAACGGATCTCGGACCCGCGCGAGATGCTGGCGCGGGCGAGCGCCGAGCGCCGCGCCGGCCGGCGCGTGGCGTTCGTGCCGACCATGGGCTCGCTGCACGAGGGGCACCTGGCGCTCCTGCGCACCGCGCGCAGTCGAGGCGACCTCCTCGTGCTGTCGATCTTCGTGAACCCGACGCAGTTCAACCGGCAGGAGGACTTCCAGCAGTACCCCCGGTCGCTCGAACGGGACCTCGAGCTGGCGGCGACGGTCGGCGTCGACATCGCGTTCGTCCCGGAGGCGTCCGCCATCTACCCGGCGGGGCACCAGACCTGGGTGCAGCCGGGTCCGCTCGCGGACCGGCTCTGCGGGCCGTTCCGGCCCGGGCACTTCCGGGGCGTCTGCACGGTCGTCGCGGCCCTCTTCAACATCGTCCAGCCGGACGTGGCGGTCTTCGGCGAGAAGGACTTCCAGCAGCTCCAGATCGTGCGCCGCATGGCGGCCGACCTCCACATGCCGGTCGAGATCGTGGCGCACCCCACGGTGCGCGACGCCGACGGCCTCGCGCTCTCGTCGCGCAACGAGCGGCTCACGCCGGCCGACCGGGTGGCGGCGCTCGCGATCCCGCGCGGCCTCGAGGCGGCGCGTGCCCTGTACGCGTCGGGCGAGCGGCGGGCCAGGGCGCTCTGGTCGGCCGTCACCCGGGCGATCGATGCCGCGCCGGCCCGGCCGGGCGGCGGCCCGTCGATCCGCCTCGAGTACTGCCACGTCTGCGATCCCGAGACGCTCGTCGACGTCGAGCGGGTCGAGGGGCCGGTGCTGGTGGCGGTCGCCGCCCACGTGGGCCAGGTCCGCCTCATCGACAACACGCTGCTCGGGCGCCCGCCGGCCGACCGGTGAGCGGTCGGCGGCCCGGTCCCGGACGCCCGATCGCCGTAAGGAGGACGGCAGTCGTGACAACCGATCGGTCGGCAGGGACGACGGCGCCGGCTGCGCGCCGGGTGACGGTGCCGGAGGTGCGCGCGGCGAAGGGGCGGGCCGAGCCGCTCGCCATGCTGACGGCCTACGACGCGCCGACGGCGCGCCTGCTCGACGAGGCCGGCGTGGAGATCCTGCTCGTCGGCGACTCGGTCGGCATGGTGGTCGCGGGGCTCGAGTCGACCCTCCCCGTCACCCTCGACGAGATCGTCTACCATACACGTGCGGTCTGCCGCGGCCGCCGCCGGGCGCTCGTCGTGGCCGATCTCCCCTTCCTCTCGTACCAGGCCTCCGTCGAAGCGGCGGTGCTGAACGCCGGGCGGCTCCTCAAGGAGGCGGGGGCCGACGCCGTCAAGCTCGAGGGCGGCGAGGCGATGGTGCCGCAGATCCGGGCGATCGTCGCGGCCGGCATCCCCGTCATGGGCCACGTCGGCCTGGCGCCGCAGGCGGTCCACGCGCAGGGCGGCTACCGGGTCCAGGGCCGCGACGCGGCCGCCCGGGAGGCCATCCTGGCCGACGCGCGCGCGGTCGAGCGGGCCGGCGCCTTCGCGCTCGTCGTGGAGGGGGTGCCGGGATCGCTCGGCGCGGAGGTGACCCGGGCGGTCGGCATCCCGACGATCGGGATCGGCGCCGGGCCGCACTGCGACGGCCAGGTCCTGGTGCTGCACGACCTGATCGGCCTCGTGCCGGAGGGCCGCACGCCCCGCTTCGTCCGGCGCTACGCCGACGTCGGCGAGGCGATCCGGCGCGCGGCGGCCGAGTACGTCGCCGACGTCAAGGCCGGGCGGTTCCCCGGCCCCGGCGAGACCTACGAGGGCTGATGGATGATCCGCATCAAGGGCGCGCGCGAGCACAACCTGAAGAACCTGGACATCGAGATCCCGCGCGACCGGCTCGTCGTCATCACCGGCCTCTCGGGCTCGGGGAAGTCCTCGCTCGCCTTCGACACGATCTACGCCGAGGGGCAGCGCCGCTATGTGGAGTCGCTGTCCGCCTACGCGCGGCAGTTTCTCGGCCAGATGGACAAACCCGACGTCGATTCCATCGAGGGGCTTTCGCCGGCCATCTCCATCGACCAGAAGACGACGAGCCGCAACCCCCGTTCCACCGTCGTGACGGTGACGGAGATTTACGACTACCTGCGGCTCCTGTTCGCCCGCATCGGCAAGCC
>DATCKS010000524.1:0-12080 GCA_036562265.1 Thermodesulfobacteriota bacterium
GTCCAGGCGGTGGGAAGTCGGCCGATCGGCGCCGTCTGCGACAAGGCATGGCGTGGCGACGGAGCGCCGGCTACACGATCCAGGCCCGCGTGCCGTGAGTCCTGCGCATGGCCGTCCCCGAAGACGGCGGCGCAAAGCCCGGTCGATCCAGGCGGACGTCGTCCGACGAGTCGGTGACGGCAGGCGCGCCCCGCATGTTTTCTCCGGCAGGGAAGCCGTTTCGCACCCGGTGGCGCGAGAGACGCAGGGGGAAGCAGTACCGGCACAGGTTCTCCGAAGGCGGCCTCGAGGAGGGCCGTGCCCCTGGCTCGAGGACGGGTACGGGCGTGGCAGGTCGTTCCGACGATCCTTCCGAAGCGGCTCACCGACCCGGCGAGGTCGGCGCGGGTCGTGGACGCAGCGACCTGCCGGTCTTCGTGGTCCTCTACGCCGCGATGTACGCGGCGTTCGGGGTCGCCTCGCCGTTCCTGCCGGCCTTCATGAACGCGCGCGGGCTCGCCCCCGAGGAACTCGGGCTGCTGCTCGGCGCGGGGACGGCCATCCGGCTGGTCACCTCGCCGCTCGCGGGGCGGATCGGCGACCTGATCCAGGGGCTCCGCGTCGTCCTCGTCGCCTGCACGGCGCTTGCCGCCCTGGCGACTCTGGGATACCTGCCGGCGAGCGGCTTCTCGATGCTGTTCGGGTTCAGCCTGGCCCACGCCGCTGCGCTCGCGCCGATCACCGTTCTCTCCGACGCGCTGGCGCTCGGCGCCGCATCCGGGCACTCCGCGAGCGGCCGCCGGGGGTTCGAGTACGGCTGGGTGCGCGGCACCGGTTCGGGCGTCTTCGTCGCCGGGACGTTGCTCTCCGGGCAGGCGGTGGCCGCGTTCGGCCTCGACGTGATCGTCTGGCTGCAGGCGGTGCTCCTCGGCGCGGCTGCCGTGGCGGCGACCCGCGTGCCGGAGGTGGCGCACGGCCGCGTGGCGGGTGAGGCCCGCCCGACGGCGGGCGGCGTCCTCGCGCTGCTCGGGCTCGCGCCCTTTCGGCACCTCGTCCTGGTGGCGGCGCTCGTCCTCGGCAGTCACGCCATGCACGACGGGTTCGCGGTCATCCGCTGGAGCGCCGCGGGGGTCGGGCCCGGCGTCGCGAGCCTCCTCTGGTCGGAGTCGGTGGCTGCGGAGGTGCTCGTCTTCTTCGTCGTCGGCCCGACGCTCGTCGAGCGGCTGACGCCGGCCGGCGCGATCGCCGTCGCGGCCCTGGGCGGGATGCTCCGCTGGACGGTTTCGGCCCTGACCTCGGACGTGGCCGCGCTCGCCCTGGTGCAGCCGCTGCACGGGGTCACGTTCGCGCTGCTCCACCTCGCCTGCATGCGGCTGCTCGCCCGCATCGTGCCGCCCGGTCTCGAGGGGACGGCGCAGGCGATCTACGGGACGGTCGGCATCGGGATCGCGTCGGCGCTCCTCACCCTCGTCTCCGGCACGCTCTACGCGCGCCTCGGCGCGCAGGGGTTCTGGCTCATGGCCGCCCTCTGCGCGCTGGCCCTGCCGCTCACCTGGACGCTCAGGCGGCCGTGAGCCGCGCCGCCGCGGCGCGATGCCTGGCCGGCGGCGCGGGTCGTGCCTGCAGCCTCGCCACGGACGACGAAGGGCGCGAAAGCCCGGAAAGGGGCGAACGATGCCGACGGTGCGCGACCCGGTCTGCCGGGCGCAGGTCGACGCCGACGCGGCGGCGCACTGGAGCAACTATCAGGGCCTGACCTACTTCTTCTGCTCGGACGACTGCCGGCGCAGGTTCGAACAGAGCCCCGAGCAGTACGTGGGGCGGCGCTAGCGGAAGCCGAGCGCCGTCGGGCGGGCGGCGCCGGCGCCTCCCCGCGGCGCGACGCGCCGTCCGGCCTAGAAGAGCCGGAACCCTGGCGACACGAGCCTCGGCGCGTAGCTCACGAAGAAGGGCCCGTAGGCGATGGCGATCAGGACGACGGTCGCCGCCACCCACCAGCCGAGCCGGTCGAGCCCGCGCTCCCAGCCGTGCGCCGCCGGCGCCGTGATCGTCTCGGCCACCGGGATGTCCCGCGGCCCGGCCCCCGGCCGCCCGCCGATGATCGTCAGGCCGATCACGACGAAGAAGAGCATGACGCCGATGAACATGATCGTGCCGCCGACGCCGGTGAGCGCGCCGGCGAGCTCCCAGTCGGGGCTCGAGTACGCGGCCTGGGCGAGGAAGGTCCGGCGCGGCAGCCCGGCGATGCCGCCCGAGATCATCCCTCTGGCGAAGACGAACACGCCGATCGCGTAGATCCAGGACGAGGCGAGCGCGAGACCCCGGCTGAACAGCGCGCGGCCGGTCAGGTAGGGGATGAGCCAGTAGGCGACCCCCATGAACGTCAGCGCGACGGCGGTGCCGACCGTCAGGTGGAAGTGGCCGGGAACCCAGGTGGTGTTGTGGATGACCTGGTTCATCGTGAAGCTCGCGTTCACGAGGCCGGTGATGCCGCCGAGGATGAAGGCGAGCATCGCGAGGAGCTGCGCCGTGACCGACGGATCGCCCCACGGCAGCGTGCGGATCCACCCGAAGAGCCCACGCCCGCCGCGGGCGCGGCCGCCGATCTCGAGCGAGGCCATGACGGAGAAGGCCGTTGCGAGGCTCGGCAGGAAGAGGCCGAACGTGAGGACGCCGTGGAGGGCCTTCATGCCGATCGGCACGCCGGGATCGGTGTACTGGTGGTGGAACCCGGTCGGGATGGACAGGAGCAGGAAGAGGAGGAAGACGATCCGCGTGTAGGAGTCGCTGATCAGCTTGCCGCCCACCTGCCGCGGGATCATCGCGTACCAGGACACGTACGCGGGCAGGAGCCACGCGTAGACGACGGCGTGACCGGTGAACCAGAAGAGGGTGCGCGTGTAGAGCGGATCGGTGCGCGGCACGAGGCCGAGCGACCAGGGCAAGAGGAAGCCGAGGAACGACGTCGCGATCGGCAGCGACGCGAGGAACCACATCACGTAGGTGACGATCGCGATGAAGGCGAGGAGCGGCACGCGCGCCCCGGGGTTGGCTCTCCGCCAGCGGCGGTACGGGATGAGCTGGTTGACGAGCGCGAGCCAGGTGCTCACCACGACCAGCACGAGCCCCAGGTAGAAGGTCCAGTGCGCCTGCAGCGGGGCGTACGCCGTGAAGAGGACGCTCGCCTGGTTCGACACGACGGCGTAGATCACGAGGAGGTTGCCGACGAGGAGCGTCCAGAAGACGGCCCTGACGAGGCCCGGCACGAGCGGCTCGGAGAGGGCGCGCGCGGTCACGAGCGGCAGGAAGCCGTTCGAGAAGGCGAACGTGAAGATGAGGACGTTCGCGACGCCGTGGGCCGTGAGGCCCTGGTAGTAGCCGCGAAGACCCGGGAAGTAGCCGAGGATGTCGATCCTCGCGTACGAGAGCGCCTGGGCGAGCCCGTGGAAGACGCCCGCCACGAGCGCCACGTAGCCGATGTAGATGGTCCAGCGGATGTAGCGCTTCTGGTCGGCCGGGAACTCGTAGCCGTGCGGGTCGAGGACGATCGGTGCGCTCATTCGACGATCACCTTCCCGGCCATCGTGTGATGGCCGATGCCGCAGTACTCGTGACAGATGATCAGGTGCTCGCCCGGTTCGGAGAACCGGATCGTGTTGCGCGAGACCTGACCCGGGATGAGCATGAGGTTGAGCCGCGTCCGCTCGATGAACAGGCCGTGGATCACGTCGGCCGACGTGGCGGTGAACGTGACCTCCGAGCCGGCCGGGACGCGGATCTCGCCGGGCAGGAACGACCAGATCTGGCCGAGCATCACGACCTCGTACCGCCCAGGTCCGATCTCGCGCACGCCGGGCTGGTCGAAGGGGGGCGTGTTGCGGACCTGGTTGGGGTCGACCTCGGCCACGCGGCCCGGGAGGTGGATGCCCATCCCGAGCGACGCGTAGGTCAGGGCGCCGGCGCAGGCGATCAGCACCAGGGCCCCCACCCAGACGAACGCCTTCTCGTAGGTGTGGATCTTCATCGGCTCACCGCGAAAGGAGCAAGAGGTACATGGTGATCCAGCCGCCCGCGATGAACATGAGGATGATCATCACGAGCACGAGCGTGCCGCTCGTGTCGGGTTCCTCCTCGGGTGTGAGTTCCGTCTCGCGGGGGGAGTCGGAGCCGGTTGCCGGAGCGGTGTAACGGGGAGCGTCACGCACGGGCACCTCCGGAACGTCGCGCCGCGTCGGCCTCGCGCGCCGCCTGCCAGCGTTGGACCTGCCGGGCCATGACGATGATGAAGGCGATGAAGAGCGCCAGCACCGGAACGGCCAGCGCGATGCGCCAGGCGGAGGCTTGCAGCGCAAGGCCTTCGTTCAGCGTACTCCAGAGGAAGTACGCCATCGGCGTGCCGACGAGCTGGAAGACGAGGAGGCCGACGAGGATTCGCGACACGCGTCACCTCTCGTGCAGGGGATGGCCGATTATGCCGACGACGGCGCCCGAGGTCAAAAGGGCAAAAAAAAGCCCCGCCCCCCTGGGGGGCGGGGCGCCGTGACTCGTACGGCCCGACGCTAGAGACGGACGACGTTGGTGGCCTGGAGCCCCTTCGGACCCCTGGTCACCTCGAACTCCACGCGATCACCCTCGACGAGGCTCTTGAACCCGTCGGCCTGGATGGCGGAGAAGTGGACGAAAAGGTCCTCCCCCTGCTCGCGCTTGATGAATCCGTACCCCTTCGCGTCGTTGAACCACTTGACGATACCCTGCTCGGCCATGCCGAACGCTCTCCTGTTCTGCTTCTGGTGGGTCGCGCACGAGGCGCGTCTTGTTGATGCCATGTGCCGACGCGCCCGATCGAGCGCCAACCGGCTCGCGTTCCGTTGCACGACGCACAAACGCCGCGGTCCCACCCACCGGGATCCCGCGGCGCCTTCGGAGAACCGAGAGCGTGTCTGCTATGGATCCTGCACGTCCGAAACGCTTGGACCAGCATACCGCCCCGGAGGAGTCGTGTCTATGGGGCATTCCGTGGGGCGTTCCGTCGCGTCGCGGAGCGCTGGACGCGGCCCTCCTCGGGGGTCAAGTCCCCTGGCAGGCGCTCGCCGGGCGGGGCGCTCAGGGCGTCGCGTCGGCCGCGCGGCGCGGCAGGGTCACGACGAACGTCGAGCCGCGGCCCGGGCCCTCGCTCTCGACGCCGATCCGACCGCCGTGCAGCTCGACCAGGGCCCTGGCGATGGTGAGGCCGAGGCCGGCGCCCGGCCCCCGCTCCCGCCGGGTCGGAGGACCGGCCTGGAAGAAGGGCTCGAACACCCGGGAGAGGTGCTCGGCCGGGATCCCGACGCCGGTGTCGCGCACCCGGATCTCCACCTCGTCGTCCCCCATGGGGCTCGCCTCGACGGTCACCTGCCCTCCCTCGCCGGTGAACTTGAGGGCGTTGCCGACGAGGTTGGTGAGGACCTGCTCGAGCTTCAGGCGGTCGGCCTCCACGGTGAGCCCGGGGGGGGCGGTCGTGGCGAGCGCGACCCGCCGCTCGCGGGCGGCCGGGACGAACTGCCGCACCACCTCGTCGAGGAACCGATCGAGCGCGATCGGCTCGCGCGTGAGCGAGGCGCGACCGCTCTGCAGGCGCGAGGCGTCGAGCAGGTCGTCGATCAGCCGGACCATGTGCTCCACGTTCCGCTCGGCGATGGCCACGAGCTCCTCCGGGCGCTCGGCGCTGCGGCCGGTGAGCGCCCGCCCGAGGAAGCGGATGGTCCCGCGGATCGCCGTGAGGGGGGTGCGCAGCTCGTGGCTCGCCCGCGCGATGAACTGGTCCTTCACCGTCTCGAGGAGCTGCGCCTCGGTGACGTCCCTGAGCACGGTGACGGCGCCGAGGGTCCGGCCGTCCGGCGACGTGACCGGCGCCGCCGAGACGACGACGTGCCGGAGCTCGCCGGCCGGCGTGATGATCGAGAAGCGGGTCGCGAGCGTCCGCTCGCCGTGGTGCAGGGCGCGCCTGAGCGGGATGTCCTCCACCGGCATCGGCTTGCCGTCGATCAGGTGGGGCGTGACCGGCGGCCTGACCGGCGCCTCGATCCCGAACCCGGGTCGATAGTAGTCCCCGAGGAGACGGCGCGCCCGCTCGTTGGCGATGACGACCACGGCATCGGCGTCCACGACCAGCGCGGCGTCGGGGAGCGCGTCGAAGGTGACCTCGAGCCGTTGCCGCTCGGTCTCGGCGCGTGCGAGCGCCTCGTCGAGGCTCCGGTTGGCCGCCGCGAGCTGGGCGAGGTGCTCCTCCATCTGCGCGTGGCTCGCCCGTAGCTCCTCGTTGGCCCGGCGGAGCGCCTCGCCCATCGTGTTGAAGTCCCGCGCGAGGCTCTCGAGTTCGCCGGGACCGCGGACCGGGACGCGGTGGCCGAGGTCGCCCCGCGCGAGCGCCGCCACGCCGGCCGAGAGGGCGGCGATCGGCGCCGAGAGCCAGAGTCCGAGCGCCAGGGCCAGGGCGAGACCGACCGCGAGGATCAGCCCGATCTCGACCAGCGCGGCCCGCCGCTCGGCGCGCGCGCTCGCGAACGCCGACTCGGCCGGCTGGAACACGCCGACCGCCCAGCCGAGCGACGGCACCGGCACCATCGCACCGACGCTCGGCTCCCCCGCGACCGGGTCGAGGATGTCGGCCGCCGCGGCCACTTCCCCCCTGAGGGCCTTCTGGACGACCGGGAGGGTCGAGAAGTCCCGCGCGTCGAAGGCGAGGTCGGGCCTCAGGCCGTGGACGACGACGTGCCCCTTGCGGTCGACCACCACCGCGTAGGCGCCCCCCGCGAGGTCCAGCCGGAGCCGCTCCTCGAGGTGGCGGGTCGGCAGCCCGAAGACGAGCGCGCCGAGGAACCGCCCGTCCCGGTCGCGGCCCGCAGCCGCCACCGGCGTCACCGGTCGCGCGGCGACGTCGAGGAGGAGGTCGCTCACGACGAGGTTGGCGCCGTCGCGCAGCGCCTGGAAGTAGGGACGGCCGGAGAGGTCGGTGCCGATCTCGTCCGCACGGGCGGCGGCGATGATCCGGCCCCGGGCGTCGGTCACGACCGCGGCCTCGATGTCCGGGTGGAGGCTCGGCAGGAGGGCGAGGAAGCGCCGCCGCTCGTCGGGCGCGATGTCGAGGCCGAAGGCGACGGCCGCCGCCTGCGAGGCGATGACCTGGTACCGCTCGACGAAGAGCGCCGTCGCCCGCGCCAGCGCCGACGCGGTGTCGCCCTGGGTCTCGACGGCGACGCGCTCGGCGTCGTGGAAGGCGCGTTCGGCCGCCGCGTACTGGCGGATCATCGCGGTGACGATCACCAGGAGGAAGGCGCCGAGCACGAGGGTGCGCCAGCGCCGCCACCAGGGGATGCGGTCGATCGTCGGGAGTCGCTCGGCCGGGTCGAGACCAGGCGTCACGCGCGTGCTCCCTCCGATGGCCTGAGAGGTTTCGGGCGAGGCGTGCACGTCGGATGTCAAGCTTACACGTGCCCTCGCGGAATGGGCAATCGCAAGTATCGAGCTTGCTCCCGTCGCAAGCGCTTGGATGGTAGAGGAGACGAGGGGTAGGCGAGAGGGCGGCCGCCGGTCACCTCGCGCCGCGACGTGCCGGGTGCCGGAACGATCAAACGATCAGGAGTCGCCGGAACGATCAGGCGTCGCGCGCGGCGCCGGGCCGGTAGCGCGTCGCGACGTACTCCTCGAGGATGGCGAGGAACTCGGGGACGATCGCGTCGCCGCGGAGCGTCGTGTGGAGGCGGCCGTCCACGAAGACGGGCGCCTTCGGCTCCTCGAAGGTGCCGGGCAGGGAGATGCCGATGTCGGCGTGCTTCGACTCGCCGGGGCCGTTCACGACGCAGCCCATCACCGCCACCTTGAGCGACTCGACGCCGGGACGCTCCGCCTTCCAGACCGGCATCCGTTCCCTCAGGTAGTGGCCGATCTGCTCGGCCATCTCCTGGAAGAAGGTGCTGGTGGTGCGGCCGCAGCCGGGGCAGGCCGTCACCTGCGGCATGAACCGGCGCAGGCCGAGCGACTGCAGGACGTGCTGCGCGACCTCGACCTCCTCGGTGCGGTCGCCGCCCGGCCGGGGCGTGAGCGAGACGCGGATCGTGTCGCCGATCCCCTCCTGCAGCAGGATCGAGAGGGCGGCCGTCGAGGCCACGATCCCCTTGGTCCCCATACCGGCCTCCGTGAGCCCGACGTGGAGCGCGTAGTCGCAGCGGGCGGCAAGCGACCGGTAGACGTCGACCACGTCCTGCACGTTCGACACCTTGGCCGACAGGACGATCCGGTCGTGCGGGACGCCGTACTCCTCGGCGAGGGCGGCCGACTCGAGCGCCGAGACCACCATCGCCTCCAGCGTCACGTCGCGCGCGTCGCGCGGCGCGGCGCTCCGGGCGTTCTCGTCCATCAGGCGGGTGAGGAGCGCCTGGTCGAGCGAGCCCCAGTTGACGCCGATCCGTACCGGCTTGCCGTTGGCGACCGCCGCCTCGACGATCGCGCGGAAGTTCTCGTCGTGGTGCCGGCCGACGCCGACGTTGCCCGGGTTGATCCGGTACTTGTCGAGCGCCGTCGCGCAGTCGGGGTACCGGCGCAAGAGGAGGTGGCCGTTGAAGTGGAAGTCGCCGACGAGGGGAACGCGGATCCCCTGATCGTCGAGCCGCCGCCGGATCTCGGGCACCGCCTTCGCCGCCGCGTCGTTGTTGACCGTGATCCGTACGATCTCCGACCCGGCGCGGGCGAGGGCGGCCACCTGGGCGGCCGTGGCGGCCGGGTCGGCGGTGTCGGTGTTGGTCATGGACTGCACCACGACCGGATGGTCGCCCCCGACCCACACGTCGCCCACCCGCACCGCGGTGGACCGTCTCCGCACGATTGCCGCCATGGGCGAGAGTGTAGCAACTGTCCCCGGGGCGCCGCGCTCGGCTACCATGACGGCGTGGCGAGCATCCTCCGAGGCGACGACCCCGCCGCCGTGCGCCGCGCCGCGGCCCTCCTCCGGGCCGGTCGGCTCGTGGCCTTCCCGACCGAGACGGTGTACGGGCTCGGCGCCGACGCGCTGAACCCCGAGGCCGTGGCGCGCCTCTTCGAGGTCAAGAGGCGCCCCCGCTTCGATCCCCTCATCGTGCACCTGGCCAGCCCGGCGGAGATCGAGCGCTACGCCGACCGGATCGACCCGCGGGCCCGCGCCCTGGTCGAGCGCTTCTGGCCGGGTCCACTCACGCTCGTCCTGCCGCGCCGCCTCGACGCCGGGGGCCGGCCGGTGATCCCCGACATCGTCACCTCGGGGCTCGACACCGTGGCGCTCAGGATGCCCGACCACCCGGTGGCGCTCGCGCTCCTGGCCGAGACGGGGCGTCCGCTCGCGGCCCCCTCGGCGAACCCGTTCGGCTACGTGAGTCCCACGTCCGCCGCGCACGTCGTCGAGCAACTCGGCGACGCCGTCGACCTCGTCCTCGACGGCGGTGCCTGCCGCGTGGGGGTCGAGTCGACCGTCGTGAGCCTCGCGGGGGATCGGCCTCGCCTCCTGCGCCCGGGGGGCACGCCGCTCGAGGCGATCGAGTCGGTGATCGGCCCGGTCGAGGTCGAGGCGCCGTCGGCGAGGGCGCCGGAGGCGCCGGGCCAGTTGCCGTCGCACTACGCGCCCCGAACGCCGCTCGTCCTCCTCGCGAGCCGGGACGACCCGGCGCGCCTCGCGCGCCGGAGACCGGACGAGCGGGTCGGGCTCCTCGCCCTCGCGCCCGCGCCGGACGCCGCAAAGTTCGCCGCCGTCGAGACGCTCTCGGCCGACGGCGACCTGCGCGAGGCGGCGCAACGGCTCTTCGGCGCCCTGCGGCGGCTCGACGCCGCCGGCCTCGACCGGATCGTGGCCGAGCCCTGCCCGGAGGTCGGCCTCGGCCGGGCCATCATGGACCGCCTCCGCCGCGCCTCCGCCTGACCGGGGTCAGGCCTTTCCATTTTCCAGCCGGCAGCGCGGTCCGAGGCCTGCCCCCCGTCACGCGGCTCGTCAGAGCGACTTGAGGAACTCCACGAGGTCGAGGACCTCGTCGTCGCCGAGGCCGAGGCCGAACGTTTGGTCGTAGTGGTCGACCACGTCCGCAAGGGTCGCGAAGCGGCCGTCGTGGTAGAAGCCGCCCTTCTGGTGCGAGAAGAGCCCCCGGAGCGGCGAGGTCCGGTAGCGGCCGTCGGGCGCGCGCTCCGCCTGGAACGCGTCGATGCCGATCTCGTCCGGCGTGTGGAGGTTCCACCCCGGCTCGGTGTAGAGCGGCGGCACGTGGCAGGTGGCGCAGCGCGCCTTGCCGGTAAAGAGCGCCTCGCCGCGCGCGGCGGCGTCCGCGTCGAAGCTGCCGGCAGGCGGCGTCGGCGCGGGGATGGCGAGCTGGTAGACGTGGAGCGCCGCGAGCTTGCCGGTGATCAGGTCCGGGTCGCTCCGCACGTCGGCGAACCCGGCCCGGGCGGCGATCGGGAACCGCGTCTCGTCCGCGAGCCGGGGATCGAAGAAGGTCCCCTTGCCGTGCATCTCGAGCGTGGCGACGAAGGCGTTCCAGTGCGTGACCGAACCCCAGCCGGTCCAGGTGTGGAGGTTCACCCCGGCGAGGCCGAACGCCGGCGGGATCAGCGTCGCGGCGGACTTGCCGTCGGGACGGAACGCCTTGCCGTCGAGGACCAGCTCGGCGTCGAACTTCCCCGGCCCCCAGCTCCGCAGCACCGTCCGGACCGTCGACTCGTCGACCTCGAGGAGCGTCGCGAAGGCCTCGAGGTCGGGGGCGAGGGCGACGATCGCGCCGACGTCGAGGTCGCGGTTCGCCCACCCGTCGAGCCGGCGGCCTATCCCCGGTGCGAGCGAGTCGTCGACCGTCGAGTGACAGAGGGCGCACTGGATGCCGATCGACCTGAGCCCGCCGCCGTCGTCGAAGAAGCCGGTGAGCCCGACGACCGCGTTCAGCCTGAGGAGTTCCAGCGTCGTCGCCGGCGCGTCGAGGTCGACGGTGCCCGCCCGGAGGCGGCGGACGAGTGGACGCGGGAGCGCCTCGACGTCCACCTTGAGCCCGAGGGCGAGCGCCGCACTCGGGCTGAGACCGGGGCCGACGCCTCCGAGCGCCTCGCCGGCGATCGCGCGGTGCAGCCCGAGCGTGTCGCCCCAGAAGGCCTCGTCGCCGAACGTGTCGAAGCGGAAGATCCGGCGCCCCTCCTCGACGAGGCGCCGGGCGTGGCGGTCGACGGCGCGGTCGTGCGGCGAGTCGAGGCCGGCGCCGGCACCGATCGACAGGGCGGCCACGGCCGCGAGCAGGACGACGGAGAGCGGGCGGGACATGGGGACCTCCTTCGGAGGCCGGCGCCTGGCTCTAGTCGGAACGTACGGTGATGCGGCCGACCATCCCGGCCGCTTCGTGCGGCCGGCAGAAGTAGTGGTAGGTGCCCGGGACGACGAGCGTGACCTCGAAGGCGTCGCCCGGGTTCACGAGGTAGCCGGAGTCCCAGGGCGTCGCGCCGGCCGGGATCCGGTCGGGGTAGGCGGTGGTCGTGTGGACGTGGCGCTCGACGACCCAGCGCACCGTGGTGCCCGGCGCGATCGTGAGCTCGGCCGGGTCGAACCAGACGCTGGCCCCCGACGCGTCACCGGTCATCCGGACCTCGACCACCGGGCCGGCGGCGGCCGTCCGGGCGGGCGCGGCCGCGAGGCCGGCGAGCAGGAGCCCGCCGGCCCCGAGCAGTCTGCGGCGCGTCAGCACGGCTACTTGCCGGCCACGCGCTGTTCCTGCGCCTTCGGGATGTGCCAGAGCACGATGTGGTAATGCGGCTTCTCCACGCCGGGGTGCCCGGCGTTGTAGACGAGGTCGACGTGGTCGACCTGCTCCTTTGCCGTGGCGAGGTTCTCGAACGCCTTGTGCGCCTGCAGGTCCTCGAGCGGGATCATGTAGATCGTGCTGACGAGCTGTCCTTGCTTGTCGTAGGCCAGGAACGGGCCCGCGGGCAACGTCTCCGGCTTCACGTAGAGCGTTCCCATGCCGGGCAGGAAGTCGGGGAGGGGGACCAGCTCGCTCACCTTCTTGTACCCGTCCCCGGGAGGGGCCTTGCGGAGGTCCTGGGCGGTCGCGGTACCGGTAACGAGAGCC
>DATCKS010000270.1:0-9572 GCA_036562265.1 Thermodesulfobacteriota bacterium
GCACGAGGTCCTGCTCGTCGAGCAGTTCGAGGTCGACCACGACCGCGGCTCGTCCTACGGCGACTCGCGGGTCACCCGCCTCACCTACCACGAGCCGATCTACACCGCGATGATGGTGGAGGCCTACCGCCTCTGGGAGGCGCTGCAGGCCGAGGCCGACGAACTGCTCCAGAGCCGCTGCGGCATTCTGGTCTTCGGCAAGCCGACCCACTCCGAGATCCTCGGCACCATCCGATCGCTCGAGGCCAACGGCGTCCCCTACGAGCGACTCGACGCCGCCGAGGTCGCCCGCCGGCTGCCGCAGTTCCGGCTCGATCGGGACGAGGTCGGCATCTGGCAGGCCGACGGCGGCTTCCTGCGCCCCTCGCGCTGCGTCCGGGCGAACGTCCGGCTCGCGCGCGCCCACGGCGCCACGCTCCTCGAGCGGACCGCCGTGACCGGTCTCTCGCGCGGCCCCTCGGGCCTCACGCTCGAACTCGACGGCCGGCCCGGCCCCACGGTCGACCGCGTCGTCGTCACGGCCGGCCCCTGGGCGTCGCGGCTCCTCGCCGAGGCCGGCCTGCCGTTGACCGTCACGCGCCAGGTGTACGTCTTCCTTCGGATCCGGCCCGGCGCCGAGCGGGCCTTCGAGGTGGGACGCTTCCCGGTCTGGCTGGACGCGGAGGCCGACGCCTACGGCTTTCCGGCCCACGGCGCCATCCCCGGCGTCAAGCTGGCCTTCTTCCACGCGCACGGCACGCCGACCGACCCGGACCGGGTCGACCGCGAGGTCCGGGAGGAGGACCGTGAGCCGCTCAGGGCGTGGGCCCGGCGCCGGCTGCCCGACCTGACGGACGAGGTCACCTACGAGAAGGTCTGCCTCTACACCAACACCCCCGACCTCGACTTCGTGATCGGGACCCTTCCCGAGGAGCCGCGCGTCGTCTACGTGGCCGGGCTGTCGGGCCACGGCTTCAAGTTCACCGTGCTGCTCGGCCGCATCGCGGCCGACCTGGCCCTGGGCCTCGACCCGGGCTTCGACCTCTCGCGCTTCTCGCCCGCCCGCTTCTCCCGCTAGCCGCCCGGGGTCAGGCCTTTCCATTTTCCAGGGGGTCAGGCCTTTCCATTTTCCAGACGGGCACACGTCGGGGGCTCGCGCTCCACGAGGGGAAGGCCGCGATCCGCCTTACTCGTCGGCGGTGCGCGATCGGCCGCTTCCCGGCGGGAGGAGCCCCAGGACCGAGAGCGATCGCCGGACGTCGGGGTCGGCGCCGTGGTACGTGAGGAGGGCCCGGGCCGCCTCGCGGGCGCCGGCCCGGTCGCCGCAGCGCGCCCGGCGCTCGGCGAGGACCATGAGCGCCTCGCGGTGTGTCGGTTCGAGCGTCACCGCGCGGGTGAGCGCCGCCTCGGCGCGGTCGTGTCTGGAAAGGCGGGAGTAGAGGGCGCCGAGCGCGGCCCAGGCGTCGGGGTCGTTCGGGTCGAGTGAAGTCGCCATGAGGAGGTCGAGGAGGGCGGACTGGGTGTCGCCCCGCTCCTCGGCGATGGTCGCAAGGAGGACGTGCGCGTCCGGGTCGCCGCGGCGGGCCACCGCCTCGAGGTGTGGCCGCGCCTCGTCGGACCGGCCGGCGCCGAGGAGGGCGGCGCCGAGGGCCCCCTGGGCGTCGGTGAGGCCGCTCGCCACCGCCGCCTCGAAGTGCTCGATCGCCTCCTGCAGGCGGCCGAGCCGGACGTAGCAGGCCCCCGCTGCGTACTGGGCGCGCGCCGCGTACCGGGCGTGGCTCAGGGCCGGCCTCACGCAGGCAAGCGCCTCATCGTAGGCGCCGAGCCGGTAGAGACGGGCCGCGCGCGCGAGACGGATGCGGTGGACGAGCCCGCTCCGGATCGCCACCCAGAGCACCCCCGCCAGCACGATGAGGATCGCCGCGAGCCAGACCACCGAGGCCCTCCAGCGCCGCCGCCCGCGGTCCGGGTGCCGGACTACGGGACAGCCGGCCGGCCGTCGTGACCGACAGAAGAATGGTAGCCGCTCGGCCGGGGCCGTGGCAACTCCGCGCCGGCCGGCGGCGGTGCACGAGCCGGCGCAAAAAAAGCGCCGGCCGAACACGGCCGGCGCCTTCGACAGGCATCCGCGGCGGCGATCCTACGCGGCGATCGGGATCACGCGCGTGCGGGCCTCCTCGGCCTTCGGCACGATCACCTCGAGGACGCCGTGCTGCACGCGGGCCTGGATCTTGTCGGCGTCGATCGCGCCCGGCAGCGTCACGGCCCGGTAGAAGGCCCCGTACGCCCCCTCCTGGCGGAGCCACTGCTCCTTCTCCAGCCGGTCACCGATCTTCCGCTCGCCGCGGATCACGAGCGCGCCGTCGGACACCTCGACCTGGAGGTCGTCCTTCGTCACGCCCGGAACCTCCGCGCGAAGGTAGTAGGCGTCAGGCGCCTCCCACAGGTCGACCGGGGGCGCGAAGGCGCTCGCCATGCTCAGGTCCTGGAGGGCCGCGCCCCCGCTCCGGCCGAATACCTCGTCGAAGAGCCGCGACATCTGCCGCTGGATCGCGGAGAACTCTCGGAACGGGTCGAATCGGACCAGGGTTCCCATCCACATCACCTCCTTTTTCCCGTGATGTCGACGGTCCGGCGGCCCCTCGAGGACCGCCGGGGACCCCACGGAATCGACATGCCGCGCCGTGCCGCGACGTCAAGCCCCCCGGAGCGTCGCCTGGAGCGTCCCCCGCCGGGCGCCGTCGAGCGCCTGCCGGAGCCGGCGGCGCGCGCGCTCCTCGATCTGTCGAGCCCGCTCCTTGCTGACGCCGAGCCGCGCCCCGACCTCTTCGAGCGTCGCCGGCTCGTCCTCCCCGAGCCCGTAGCGGAGCCGCAGGGTCAGCGCCTCGCGGGGAGGTAGCGAGGCAAGGGCCTGCTCGAGGAGCGCCGTCTCCTCGCGCGCCGCCACGAGGTCGTAGGGGGTCTGGCCGTCCGGAAGCGAGAGGCGATCGCCGACCGTGTCGCGGCTCCCCTCCTCGGCCGGCGCGTCGAGCGGGACCGGCCGGCGCAGGCCGGCCACGAGCGCCTCGGCGCGGTCCTGGCGCAGGCGCGCCAGGCGGGCGATCTCCTCGGCGTACGGCTCCCGGCCGAGGCGGGCCTCGAGCCGGCTGCGCACCCGGACGAGCCGGGGGAGCGCGTCCACGAGGCGGACCGGGAGCGTGAGCACGCCCCGATGGGCGCGGACCGATCGGGCGAGCGCCTGGCGCACGAACGGCGTCGCATAGGTCGCGAAGCGCGCCCCGGAGCGGTAGTCGTACCGGCGGGCGGCGCGGATCAGGGCGAGGCTCGCCTCCTGGATCAGGTCGGCCAAGGGCACGCCGCGCCCCGCGTAGCGCCTGGCGAGGAAGACCGCGAGCCGCAGGTGACCTGCGGCGAGGCGCCCCTCCGCCTCCCGGCGCGCCTGCTCCACGGCCGTGAGGCGGCGGGCCCGCGCCGGGTCCTTCCCCCGGCTTGCGGCCAGGCGGCGCGCGAGACGACGCGCCGCCGCGGCCCGCCGGGCGAGCCGCCGTTCCGTCCGCGCGTCCATGCGGGGCGTCTGGCGGAGGTCGCGGAGGAAGGGCGCGAGCGGGTCCGCCTCGCTCGCGGCGCGAAGCTCGAGGTCGAGGTCGGCCTCCGCCTCGGAATGGCCGAGGGCAAGGTCCACGCGGAGCGCGTCGATCGCCGTGGCCAGCTCGTCCAGAAAGGGGACGGGCTCTGTGGACATGAAGGAAGGGTAACGCGACGGACGACGACGAAGACCGAAGGAGGACGGCCGGGAGCCGGGCAACCACCGAAAGGTTGGCTCCTGCCCGGGTGAGCGCGTGCCGCCGGTCCAGCCGCAGGCGAAGGAAGGGCGATCGGCCGAATAGCCGAGCGGCCCGCCGCGTCGATCATCAATCGGGCAGCTCGGCCG
Source organism: Thermodesulfobacteriota bacterium (assembly GCA_036562265.1). GTDB lineage: Bacteria > DASVDK01 > DASVDK01 > DASVDK01 > DASVDK01 > DASVDK01. Next base: position 3,911 of record DATCKS010000270.1, read on the forward strand.
CCGGACCGGGGCTTCGGGCCCCATCTTGACAGGTCGCGCGACCCCGTGCCACGCTACGCCCCTTTCCCGGCACTCCTGGAGGCTCGTACGTCCGTGAGCGTGTCTTCGCGTGTCACTGCCCTGTCGGTCGCGCTGGCCGGTCTCCTCGCGCCTCTCGCGCTCCGCTGGGCGCCCACCGAGGCCGCCGAGCCGGCTGCATCCGCTGCTACCAGGTCTCCCCTGCCCGCATCACAGCCCGGAGGACGTGAGGACGTGAGCGATCCCATCGTGTACACGCTGCCCAACGGCATGACGGTGATCCTGCAGCGCAACAGCGCCGCGCCGGTCGTCGCCTTCAACGTCTGGGTGAAGGTCGGCTCGACGGACGAAACCGACAGCGAGGCAGGGATCGCCCACGTCATCGAGCACATGCTCTTCAAGGGGACGACCACCCGCCCGGTCGGCCGGATCGCTCAGGAGATCGAGGGCGCCGGGGGCGAGATCAACGCCTTCACGACGTTCGACCACACCGTCTACCACATCGTCATCGCCTCGCGGTACGCCAGCACGGCGCTCGACGTCCTCGCCGACGCCATGCAGAACTCCACGTTCGACCCCGACGAGTACGCGCGCGAGCGCCGCGTCGTCCTCGAGGAGATCCTGCGGGCCGAGGACAGCCCCGAGCGCCAGGTGAGCAACGCCCTCTTCCGCACGGTCTTCGAGAAGCACCCGTACGGCCGCCCGGTGATCGGCTACTCGCACGTCGTCGCCAACTACCCGCGCGACGCGATCTACGCGTTCTACAAGAAGTGGTACAAGCCGAACAACATGACCCTCGTCGTCGTGGGGGACTTCGACCCGGAGGCGCTCCGCCCGGAGATCGAGAAGGCGTTCGGCGGGTTCCAGGCGGCGCCGCTCCCCCCGCGCGCGAAGCCGGTCGAGCCGCGGCAGACGGCGTACCGCGGGACCGTGCTGGCCCGGCCGGTGAACCGCACGTACCTCAACTTCGGCTGGCACATCCCGAGCGTGAAGAGCGACGACGTCTTCGCCCTCGACGTGCTCGCCCAGATCCTCGGCCAGGGCGAGTCCTCGAGACTCTACCAGGAGGTGAAGGTCGAGAAGGAACTCGTCCACTCCATCTACGCGTACGCCTACACGCCCGAGGACCCCGGTCTCTTCTCGATCGGGATGACGCTCGACGCCGACAAGGTCGAGGACGCGGCCCGGGCCGCGCTCGCCGAGGCGTTCCGGCTGCGGCACGACCTCGTGACCCCCTTCGAGCTGCGCAAGGCGAAGACCAACATCGAGAGCGAGTTCGTCTACACCCGCGAGACGGTCGAGGGCCAGGCGCGCAACCTCGGCTACTTCCAGACCGTCATCGGCGACATCGGCTACCAGAAGACCTACCTCGACCGGGTGGCTCAGGTCACGGCCGAGGACGTGCGCCGCGTCGCCCGCACCTACCTCACGCCCGAGGGGCTCTCGGCGGCGCTCCTCCTGCCGGAGGCCGAGAAGGACCGTGCCACCGCGGACGACCTCGGCCGGATCGCCCGCGAGGCCTACGCGGCCGCCGAGCAGGCGGCGGTTCGTGCGGGGGCGCAGGCCAGCGACGGCGAGGTCACGAAGGTGGTCCTCGACAACGGCCTCACCGTCCTCGTGAAGGAGGCGCACGCCGTCCCGATCGTCTCGCTGCGGCTCGTCTTCCTCGGCGGCCTCCGGTTCGAGACCGAGCAGACGGCCGGCCTCAACAACTTCCTCGCCGGCATGCTGACCAAGGGGACGACCAACCGGAGCGCCCTCGAGATCGCCCGCGAGATCGAGTCGATCGCCGGCACCATCGACGGCGACTCGGGCAAGAACACCTTCGGCGTCTCGGCCACCCTGCTCTCGAAGTACCTGGAGGAAGGGCTCGATCTCTTCGCGGACGTGGCGCTGAACCCCTCGTTCCCCGAGACCGAGATCGCCAAGCGGCGGCGCGACGTCCTGGCCGCCATCAAGGCGCAGGAGGACAACCCGTCGTCCTACGCCTTCAGGGTGTTCTACCGGGCGCTCTTCCCGGACCACCCCTACGGCCTCGACACGCTCGGCACGGAGACGTCGGTCAAGGCGATCACGCGCCAGGACCTCGTGAACTTCTACGCCACCTATGCCGTGCCCAACAACGCCGTCCTCGCCGTCGTGGGCGACGTCTCGACGCCGGACATCCTCGCCCGCATCCAGGAGACGTTCGGCAGATGGCCGCGCAAGGCGACGACGCTCCCCGACCCGGCGCCGCAGGCGCCCCACGGCCCGACGATCGTCGAGGAGCACAAGCCCAAGGCCCAGGCGCAGATCGTCATGGGCAACATCGGCACCACGTTCGACGACCCGGACAAGTACGCCCTTCAGGTCATGAACGCGGTGCTGTCCGGCCAGGGCGGGCGGCTCTTCTTCGAGCTTCGGGACAAGGAGAGCCTCGCCTACGCGCTCACGTCGTTCTCGGCGGAGGGGCTCGAGCCGGGGGCGTTCGGGGTGTACATGGGGACCGCGCCCGACAAGGTCCCGGCGGCCATCGCGGGCCTCGAGCGCGAACTGACGAGGATCCGCACCGAGAAGGTCTCGCCCGAGGAACTCCAGCGGGCGAAGCGCTACCTCATCGGTTCGTTCGAGATCGACCTGCAGCGCGGCTCGGCCGTGGCCCTGAACCTCGCCCTCAACGAACTGTACGGGCTCGGCTACGACGAGTACCGGCGGTACGCGGCCAGGGTGAACGCCGTGACGGCGGACGACGTGCTGCGCGTCGCGCAGAAGTACATCCACCCCGACCGCTTCACCCGGGTCATCGTCAGGCCCGACCCGGCGACCGCCCAGGCGCCGGCCGCCGCCCCCGCCGCGGCGCGGCCCTAGGGCCGCGCCCTCTCCTCGGCGGCGCGGGCCTCGGCCGCACGCGCCTCGGCCTCGCGGCCGAGCGCGCGATACGTCTCGGCCATGTGACCGAGGATCTCGATCCGCAGCGCGTGGTTGCCGGCCGGCGTCGCGGCCAGGGCGCGCTCGAGCGCCTCGAGCCCCTCGGCCGGCCGCCCGGCCCGCGTGAGCGCGATGCCGAGCGTGTCCGCGTAGTACGCCGTGCGGGCCGGCTCCGCCTCAAGGGCCCGCGCCGCCAGCGCCGCCGCCTCTTCGTAGCGCTCCTTGCGCTGCAGGTAGACCCAGGCGAGGTTGTTGAGCGCGTCCCCCGTGCGCGGGTTGATGGCGAGCGCCCGGCGGTAGCGCCGCTCGGCCTCCGCGAGGTCCCCCCGCGCCGCGGCCAGGTTGCCGAGGCCGACCAGCGCGGCCACGTGCTGCCCGTCGCGCCTGAGCGCCGCCTCGTACGAGCGAGCGGCCAGGTCCAGTTCGCCGTCGCGCTCGTAGATCGCGCCGAGCCGGACGTGCTCGTCCGGCGACAGCGGGTCGGTCGGCACGATCACGGCCGGCGTCGCGCAGCCGCCCAGGGCGATCACGAGGAGCAGGGCGGCCGCCGGCGGCCAGCCCCTCACGCCGGGCGCCTCACGTCGAGGGCCCAGTGGTCGGTCCGCGCCCAGGCGGCCATGAACCGGTCGATCGGCAGGACGACGCCCGGCCGGTCGCCCGAGTGGAGCACGACCCCTTCGGGCGTGAGGCCGATCGCCACCGCGAAGTGCCGGCGCGGCGCCCACGCGACGCGCCCCAGGTCGAGGAAGACCAGGAGCGGCCGGCCGTCGGCGAGCGTCGCCCTGAGCGATTCGAGGTCGCCTCGCACCTGCCGCGCCTCGAGCCCCTGCCTGCGCGCCTCGAGGAGGAGGTCGATGGTGAGCGTCCCCTCGAGGTCGTCGCGGTAGAGGCGCGCCGTGAGGTCCTCGAGCGACTGCGGCCGCCCGAAGAACCCGAGCACCATCGCGAGGGCCGCCGGGCCGCAGTCGCGGCCGCGCTGCGCGACGAACGGCACGCCGTCCACCGCGACCGCGGTCGTCGGCACGGGCGGCGGCGTGCGGCGGGGGCCGCACCCCGCGGCCGCGAGCGCCGCCGCGAGGGCGAGGGCAGACCAGTACCTCATCGGATGATGATCTCCTTGCCGAGCAGCTTGAGGATGACGATGACGAGCAGAACCACGATGAGGACGCCGATCACGAGGCCGAGGCCGTCGCCGCCGGGCATCAGGGCGCGCACCTGATCGGCCGCCGCGTGGATCTCCTCGTCGGACAACGCCTCGATCCTGGCCCTGGCCTCCGCCGGGTCGATGCCGAGGTCGACCAGGCGCTGCTCGACCTGACGCCGCTCGAGGGCGCTGCGAATCGCACGGAGGTCCTCCTCGCGGTCGATCGCGCGGCCGGCCGCGTCGACCGCCGCGGTGGGGGCGAACGCCGCCTGCGCCGCCGGAGCGGCGACGAGGACCGGAAGCGTGACGAGGAGCACGACCAGGACGAGCATCCGACACCGCACGACCGTGCAGAGCATGTTGACCCTCCCCGAAACGGGGTGCAATCTAGCCCTCGCACGCGCGGAGCGTCAAGACACGAGGGGTGCCAGGCTGCGAGGCCGCCATGTCCAGAGCGCACGGTCTCACCACACGTATCCGCCTCCTGGTCCGCGTCCTCGGCCCCCGTCTCGGCTGGCTCCTGACGATCGCGGTCGGCGTCATCGCGGGCGGCGCGGCCGTCCTCCTGATCGGCCTGATCCACCTCGTCGAACGCCTGATGCACACGGGCGGCGCCGGGCTCGAGGGGCCGCTCCGGATCGCGGCCATCGTCCTCGCGCCCGCGGCCGGCGGCCTCGTCGCGGGACTCCTCGTCCGCTACGTCGTGCCCGAGGCGGAGGGCTCCGGCATCCCGCAGGTGAAGGTCGCCCTCGCCCGGGCGGGAGGGCGCATCCCGCTCCGCGTCGCGCTCGGCAAGCTCGTCGCCTGCGCCGTCGCCATCGGCTCGGGCGGCTCGCTCGGCCGCGAGGGGCCGACCGTCCAGATCGCCGCCGGCCTCGGGTCCGCCGTCGGCGGCTCGCTCCCCGGACGGGCCTCCCGCCGGCGCGACCTCGCGGTCGTCGGCGCCGCGGCGGGTATCGCCGCCGCGTTCAACACCCCCATTGCCGCCGTCACCTTCACGCTCGAGGAGATCGTCGGCGACCTGAACGCCCGCATCCTCGGCGCCACGATCGTCGCGGCCGTCGTCGCGTCGGTCGTCCGTCGCGTCCTCCTCGGCAGCGAGGCGATCTTCCACGTCCCGCCCTACGAGTTGCTCCACGTGTGGGAGCTACCGGCCTACGCGATCGTCGGCGGCGCGGCCGCGCTCCTCGCGTTCGGCTTCGCGCGGGGCCTCCTCGCTCTTCGGGGCGCCGTCATGCGGTCGCCGCTGCCGGCGCCGCTCAACCCCGCGCTGGGCGGGCTCGCCGTGGGCCTCCTCGCCCTCGCGACGCCCCACGTTCTCGGCGGCGGCTACCGGACGCTCGAGGCGGCGCTCGCCGGCGCCCTGCCGCTCGGCCTCCTCGTGCTCCTCGCCGTCGCCAAGCCGCTCGCCACCATCTTCAGCTACGCGAGCGGCGGGCCCGGAGGGATCTTCGCCCCCTCGCTCTTCATGGGGGCCATGGTGGGGGGCGCCGTCGGCGCGCTCGTGAACATGGCGTCGGGCGGCGCGTCGGCAGGGCCCGGCGCCTACGCCCTGGTCGGGATGGGGGCGTTCTTCGCCGCGCTCATCCGGGC
>DATCKS010000271.1:0-6641 GCA_036562265.1 Thermodesulfobacteriota bacterium
GGACTCCTCATCACCGTGTTCATCACCCCGATCATCGGCGCCAGGGCGGTGATCCCCGTCCTGTCGGTGCTGATGATCGTCACGAACGTGAGCCGGATCTGCTTCTTCTTCTCGAGCCTCGACGCCCGCGTCGTCGCGACGATCGCCGCCACGGCGGTGCCGGGCGCGATCGTCGGGGCGACGGCCTACGTGAACCTGGACCAGGACGCGATCCAGGCGCTGCTCGGGGCCGTCCTGGTGCTGTCCGTCCCGCTGCGGCGCTACGTCGCCGGCAAGCGGCTCGTCCCGGGTACCTGGAGCCTGCTTGCCTTCGGTGCGGGCTTCGGGTTCCTGAGCAGCGTCACCGTCGGCGCCGGGATCCTCCTGATCCCGATGCTCCTCGGCGCCGGCCTGGCCGGGCCCGCGCTCCTCGTGTCCGACGCCGCCATCGGCCTGATCGTGAACCTGACAAAGGTCGTCATGTTCGGCACCTACGAGGTCCTCACCTGGCCGCTCGTCCTGATGGCGCTCGCGATGGGGCTCTGCACGGTGCCGGGGACCTGGGTCGCCTCCTGGATCGTGAAGCGGACCGACCTTCGGATCCACACCGTGTTCATGGAGATCCTGGTCGTCGCCGGGGGGCTGTCCATGATCCGGCGCGCGATCGCCTCCGCCTGGGGCGGCGAGTGACCGGCCGGCCGGGGCCGGCCGGTGCCGGCGGCCCGGTTGCAAGCCCCGGCCCCAGGCCCTTTTTCGCGTTGACAGCCCTTCCTCCGGGTGTTTCAATCCGCGATTGGTCCATCCGTCCTCTGCCTGCGGCCGGTTTCGCGCCGGCCGTTTTGCGTATGCCTCCCATTCACCGGGCCCGCCCGGAGCGGGACCCACACAGAAGGTGACAGCACGCCGATGGCCAAGGACACGTATCTCTTCACCTCCGAGTCGGTCACGGAGGGCCACCCGGACAAGGTGGCCGACCAGATCTCGGACGCCATTCTCGACGGCATCCTCGCCCAGGATCCCCGGGCGCGCGTCGCCTGCGAGACGCTCGTGACGACGGGCATGGCGGTCATCGCGGGCGAGATCACGACGAGCGCGTACGTCCACATGCCGGACGTCGTCCGGCAGACGATCAAGGACATCGGCTACTGCGACTCGTCCATGGGCTTCGACTGGGAGACCTGCGCGGTCATCACCTCCATCGACAGACAGTCGCCCGACATCGCCCTGGGCGTCGACGACCGGCCCGATCACGAGCAGGGGGCGGGCGATCAGGGGCTCATGTTCGGCTTCGCCACGCGGGAGACCCCCGAGCTGATGCCGATGCCCATCGCCTTCGCCCACCGGATCTGCCACCGCCTCGCCGAGGTCCGCAAGAAGGGGATCCTCGACTGGCTAAGGCCTGACGGCAAGAGCCAGGTCACCGTCGAGTACGACCGCGCCACCGGTCGGCCGCTCCGGGTCGACACCGTGGTCGTGTCGGCGCAGCACCGGGCCGACGTCTCCTCGACGACCATCAAGGAGGGGATCATCGAGGAGGTCGTCAAGAAGGTCGTCCCGGGCGAGTGGCTCGACAAGCAGACCCGGTTCTTCATCAACCCCACCGGCCGCTTCGTCGTGGGCGGCCCGATGGGCGACTGCGGCCTCACGGGGCGCAAGATCGTCGTGGACACCTACGGGGGCATGGGGCGGCACGGCGGCGGCGCCTTCAGCGGCAAGGACCCGAGCAAGGTGGACCGCTCGGCGGCGTACATGGCGCGCTATGTCGCGAAGAACATCGTCGCGGCCGGGCTCGCCGACCAGGCCGAGATCCAGGTGGCCTACGCCATCGGCGTGGCCGAGCCGGTTTCGGTCAGCGTCAACACCTTCGGCACCGGCAAGATCCCGGAGACCGAGCTTGCCGCCCTCGTCCGCGAACACTTCCCGCTCAGGCCGCGGCAGATCATCACCCACCTCGACCTGCTCCGTCCCATCTTCAAGAGCACCGCGGCGTACGGCCACTTCGGCCGCGACGAGGCGGCGTTCACCTGGGAGAAGACGGACAAGGCCGCGGAGCTCAGGAAGGCGGCCAAGCTCTGATCGGAGTCCGGGGGGGCCAGCGAGGCCGGGCGCCGGTCGCGGCGCGGCGCCGGCCCTCCCGGCGCGCTCCCGCTTGCGCGGCGGCCGGGCCGCGGCGCGCGGCCGCGCGCCGCCGAAGACCCCGGCGGCGCGGTCGAAACCCTGACGACAAGGGCACACGAGAATGCCACTGAAGTACGATATCGCGGACCCGGGGCTGGTCTCGAAGGGGCGCAACCGGATCGCCTGGGCCGCCCAGTCGATGCCGGTGCTCGCGCAGATCGCCGAGCGGTTCCGGAAGGAGCAGCCGCTCAAGGGGCAGCGCGTGGCCGCCTGCCTCCACGTCACCACCGAGACCGCGAACCTGATGACGACCCTCAAGGCCGGCGGCGCCGAGGTCGTCCTCTGCGCGTCGAACCCGCTCTCCACGCAGGACGACGTGGCGGCTGCGCTCGTCGAGGACCACCGCATCCCGGTCTTCGCGAAGAAGGGCGAGGACAGCAAGACGTACTACCAGCACCTCGAAGCCGCCCTCGAGATCAACCCGACGATGACGATGGACGACGGGTGTGACCTCGTGTCGCTCATCCACAAGGAGCGGCGGGACCTCCTCGGCACCGTCATCGGCGGGACCGAGGAGACGACCACGGGCGTCATCCGGCTTCGCGCCATGGCGGAGCGCAACGTCCTCGGCTTCCCGGTGATCGCCGTCAACGACGCCCAGACCAAGCACTTCTTCGACAACCGCTACGGCACCGGTCAGTCCACCATCGACGGCATGATCCGGGCGACCAACCGGCTCGTCGCGGGGACCACCTTCGTCGTCGCCGGCTTCGGCTGGTGCGGCCGGGGGCTTGCGGCGCGGGCGCGCGGCATGGGGGCGCGCGTGGTCGTCACCGAGGTCGATCCCCTGAAGGCGCTCGAGGCCGTCATGGAGGGCTACGCGGTGGCGCCCATGACGGAGGCGGCGCGGATCGGCGACTGGTTCTGCACGGTCACCGGCAACAAGCACGTCATCCGGCCGGAGCACTTCGCCCTGATGAAGGACGGCGCCATCGTCGCCAACTCGGGGCACTTCAACGTGGAGCTCGACCTCGAGGGGCTCGCGAAGATGGCCGTCTCCCGGCGCGAGGCGCGGGAGTTCGTCGAGGAGTTCACGCTCGAGAACGGCAGGCGGATCTACGTCCTCGGCGAGGGCCGGCTCATCAACCTCGCCGCGGCGGAGGGGCACCCGTCGTCGGTCATGGACATGAGCTTCGCCAACCAGGCGCTCGCCGCGGAGTACGTGGCGAAGAACCACACCGGCCTCGAGAAACGGGTCTACCCGGTGCCCGAGGCGGTGGATCGGGAAATCGCCAGGCTCAAGCTCCAGGCGATGGGCTTCGCCATCGACGTGCTCACCCCGGAGCAGGAGAAGTACCTGGCGTCCTGGGAAGAGGGAACGTAGTGGCCCCGAAGAGAACGCTGCGCGCGGGGCTCGCCGCCGGCGAGTTCATCGTCACGACCGAGTTCGAGCCGCCCAAGGGGACCGACCTCGCGAAGTTCCGCGAGAAGGCGAGGCGGCTTGCCGGCGTGGTGCACGCCGCCAACGTCACCGACAACCAGTCGGCGCGCGTGAAGATGTCGCCCCTCGGGGGAGCGCTGGCGCTCCTCGAGGAGGGGATCGATCCCATCCTGCAGCTCACCTGCCGCGACCGCAACCGGATGGCGCTCCAGTCCGACCTCCTCGCGGCCGCGGCGTTCGGCGTGCGCCAGGTGCTGGCGCTCTTCGGCGACCCGATCAGGATCGGCGATCACCCCGAGGCCAAGGAGGTCCACGACGTGGACACCAACGGCCTCATCGGGCTCGTCCGGGCGCTCGCGTCGGGCAAGGACGCCGCCGGCAACGATCTCGCCGGCTCGGCCGACCTCTGGCCGGGCGCCGCCGCCTCGCCGGACAACCCCGACCCCGCGAAGGTCGAGGCGCAGGTGCAGAGCTTCCTCAAGAAGCGCGAGGCGGGCGCCCGCTTCTTCCAGACGCAGGCGGTCTACGACACCGGCCGGGTCGCGGCCTTCATGGCCCGGCCCGAGGTGAAGGCCACCGGCGCGCCGGTGCTGGCCGGCATCATGGTCCTCAAGTCGGCGAAGATGGCGCGCTTCGTCAACGAGAAGATCCCGGGGATCTTCGTCCCCGACGCGGTGATCGCGGAACTCGAGAAGTCCTCGTCCCCCGTGGAGACCGGCATCGAGATCGCCGCCCGCCAGGTCCGGGAGCTGCGCGGCATCGTCCAGGGCGTCCACCTCTACACCATGGGGCTCGAGGAGCGGGTCCCCGACATCCTCCAGAAGGCCGGCATCTGACCCGCGGGCGGGCCGCGGCCCGCCCGCGCCGTTCCGTAGCCCGTCAGCCCGTCAGTGTCGAACGGCGGTGAAGAGGTACCCGCCGGCGAGGAAGAACGCGACGTTCGGGCCCCACGCGGCGACCGCCGGCGGCAGGACGCCCGAGCGGCCGAAGGCGAGCCCGATCGAGATGGCCACCCAGAAGGCGAAGCCGAGCGCCAGCGTGAGGACGACGCCGAGCGCGGTGCCGCCTTCGCGCCCCACACGGAGCGCGAGCGGAATCCCGAGGAGCGTCATGACGATGCCGGCCGCGGGAAGGGCGAGCTTCGAGTGGAGGTCGGTGCGGTACCGGGCGACGTCGTAGCCCCGCGCCTCGAGCTGCTCGACGTTGCGCTTGAGTTCGGCGTACGACATGGCGTCGAGTTCGCGCTGGCCCCTGGCGATCTGGGAGGGGGTCTCGGGCAGCGGCATGCGCGCCTGCTCGTGCTGGACGGTCGTCACCTGGCCGTCCGGACCGAAGCTCCGCTCCACGACGTTCCGGAACTCCCAGTCGGGGCCGACGTACCGCGCCTCGGCCGCGTCGACCCGCCGTACGAGGTTGAAGGCGTCGTCGAAGGTGAAGACGGTCACGTCCACCAGGCGGTTCTCGCGCCGGTCGACCGAGCTGATGTAGTAGATGGAGCGGTCCGCCCGGTACCAGACGTTGCGCTGGCGCTCGGGGAGGCCCGACGGCGGGCGGTCGAGGTAGCGGCGCTCGATGGCGAGCGCGCGCGCCGACGCGGGCGGGACGACGAGTTCCGAGAGCGCGAGCGTCCCGAGCGACGCAATGGCGGCGAGCCCGAGGAGCGGGAGCACCACGACGCCGGGCGAGACGCCGCAGGCCCGCATGGCGACGATCTCGTTGTTCCGCGCCAGGACGAGCAGCGAGAGCTGCGAGGCGAGGAGGAGCGCGATCGGCATCACCTGGACGGCCGAAGCCGGCACCCGCGCGAGGAAGTACTCGGCCACGATCTTCGCCGGCACGTCCTTCTGCACGAACCGTCCCACCCGGTCGAAGAAGTCGACGACGAAGTAGACGACGATGAAGCCGACGAGGGCCAGGAAGAGGTAGCGCAGGTACTCGCGCCCCACGTACCTGGCGAGGATGCCGGTCACGCCGGACCCCGCACCGCCCGGCCGAGGGCCTGCCGGACGCGAGCCGTCACGCTCTCGACGACCCCCTGGATCCCGTCGAACAGGGCGAGCCGCCCCTCGTTGGCCGCGCGGCGCAGCATCGCGATCCCGACCGCGCCGAGGATCACGTTGGGCAGCCACACGGCGACGATCGGCGGGATCGTCCCCCGCCCGCCCAGGGTCTCCCCGAAGGAGAGGAGCACGTAGTAGACGAGGAAGACGAGGATCGCCAGCGGGTAGCTCGTCCCCTTGCCGGAGCGCCTCGACTGCAGCCCCAGCGGCACGCCGAGGAGCGCGAAGACGAGGGAGGCGAACGGCATGGAGAACTTTTCGTAGTAGGCGACGAGCTTCTTGTTCCGCTCGAGGTCTCCCTCGGCGATCTGGCGAAGCTCCGCACGCATCTCGGCCAGCGTGAGGTCGGCGAACTTGAGCCCGCTGCGCTGGAAGGAGGCCAGCGCCTGGCCGACCTCGAGACGAATCGCCATCCGCTTCGACGACGTCAGGTGGTACTTGGCCGGGTTGTCGCCCGCGATGTGGGTCGTGGCGTTCTCGAGTTCGAGGGTCACGACCTTCGCCTCGGGATCGGACACGATCCGCCCCTCGGCCGCGACGACGATCACCGGGTGCTCCTTCGACTCGCGGCTGTCGGCGATGAAGACGCCCTCTAGGCGGCTGCCGCTCACGTCGGCGCGGTCGACGTACAGCGTGAGGCCGTCGAAGTCGGTGTTGAAGACGCGCTCCTTGATGCCGGCCTGGGCGCGGCTGTTGGCGATCTCGAAGACGATCCGCCGGAACCCCTGCTTGCCCCACGGGACGGCGTAGATCGACAGGAGCGTGCTGGCCACGTACGCCAGGAGGGCCAGGGCCACGACCGGGGGCCAGATCTGGTAGAGGCTGATGCCGCACCCCTTCATCGCCGTGATCTCGCTGTCCCCCGAGAGGCGGCTGAAGGCCACGAGGATCGCCAGGAGCGTCGCCATCGGCACGGTGAGGCCGAGGAAGGAGGGGAGGATGTAGGCGACCAGCTCGGCCACCGTCGCCACCGGAACGCCCTTGTTGAGGATCATCTCCACGAGCTTGAGGATCTGCTGCATGAAGAGGATCAGGGTGAAGAC
>DATCKS010000533.1:0-4021 GCA_036562265.1 Thermodesulfobacteriota bacterium
GCTGCTCCTTCATGAAGTCGAGGCAGTGCCAGAGCGTGTCCTCAGCGCCGAAGGAGCCGGCCTTGGTGATGATCGGCAGCCCCTCGAACTCGCCGCCGATCAGGCGGCCGAACGGGATGGCCGGCTCCACCTCCCCCTCGAGCCGGACGCCGGCCGCGTCGAGCGCCTGGAGGATCTGGAAGGCCATCTCCCCGCCGGTCAGCACGAGGCCCGCCACGAGGTTCGGCTCGGCAAGGATCTCCTTGGCCAGCTTGCCGAGGAAACGGTAGACCCCCTTGATGGCGGCGTCGTCCTCCGGCTCCCTGAGGCCGTACGTCGTGACGATGACGCTCTGCCCCTTGCCGAGACGCCCCACCACGTCCTGGTAGAAGGGGGAGTGGTTCCCCTTGGCCTGGAGCGCCTGCTGGACGAGCTTGGCGTCCACCATGGCGTGGTAGGCCCCCTGGCGGGTCGCGTAGTCGACCTGCGACCTCGTGGCCGAGGCCATGGAGCCGGCGAAGACCACGCTCGGCCGCACCCGCTGGCCGAGGATGTGGGCAAAGGTCTCCGCCACCCGGTCGGCGAGCCCCGCGGAGCCGACCAGAAGCGGAGGCGTCGGCTTGGACAGCGCCGACCGCGCGATGGTGCGCAGGTCGTCGTTCGTGGCGGCGTCGAACGTGATGACCGTGGCCCCCTCGTGGACGACGGTGTCGATCGCCTGGGAGAGCGTCCGGTCGCCGAGTCGGACCCGCTCGAGGAAGATGTGGGTGACGACCCGGGAGGTCTCCTCCTTGATCAGGGACGGGAGGGACGACTCCTTGAGCGCCGGCGGCAGCTCGCGCCCGAACTCGCTCTCGGCAACCGGCCGGCCGCCGACGAGATGGACCCCCTCGACCGTGATCCGGTTGAGGAGGGGGAAGCTCGGCGCCACCACGGCGTAGGGCAACTGGAGGGCGTTCAGGAGGTAGTCCACCTCGAGCGCCACGTGCCCCCGCAGGGCCGAATCGACCTTCTTGAAGACCAGCCGGGGGGACTTCTTCTTCCGGAGGAGGTTGGCGATCTGCCCCAGCTTCTTGAGGGCCTTCTTGGGCGACTCGTAGCGGGTCGCCGCGTCGAAGCAGATCACCTCGAACCGGCCGTACTCCTCGTCGAACCGCTCGATGTCGGTCAGGACGATCGTGGAGAGGCCGCGCTTGCGGAACTGGAGACCCGCATCCCCGGCACCGGTCAAATCATCAGCAATTACGATGACTTTTTGCATTGCATCCCCGACGGGAGCCGAGAAAGCGCCGATCTGGCCCTGGTTTCTAGCACAGCGCCACGCACAAGTAAAGCAAAAGTTGCTGGAACTTAACTTGCCGTTCCACAAGTGGAATCCGGCCGGGCTGCCTACGAGATGGGCACCTGCCGCGGCCCAGAGCCCAAACAGGCGACACTCGCCGGCAGGCGGCCGCTAGCGCGCGCCCACGAGCAGCCGCGGCAGCCAGAGCGAGAGCTCGGGCAGGTAAGTTACCAGCCCCAGCACGATCAGGGCGCCCACGAGGTAGGGCCAGACCCAGCGGGAGGCCTCCGCCAGGCCGACGCGGGCGATGTTGGCGGCGATGAAGAGGTTGACGGCGACCGGAGGGGTGATCTGCCCGATGGCGAGGTTGAGCGTCATGGCCGCCCCGAACCAGAGGCGCGAGAGGCCGAGGGCGTCGACGAGCGGCAGGAGGATCGGCAGCGACACGTAGTAGATCGAGACGGCGTCCATGACCATCCCGGCCGCGAGGAGGAGCACGTTCACGGCGACCAGGACGAGGACCGGGTGGCCGGCCAGGTCGCGCAGTAGCGCCCCGGCCGCCTGGGCAAGCCCCTGGGTGGTCACCATCCAGGCGAAGGCGCCGGCCAGGGCGACGATCGTGAGCACGACGGCCGACCCGACGGCCGCCTCGGCGAACAGCGTGCGAAGCTGCCCCCACCTGAGCTGCCGCGTCACGAAGAGGCCGACCGCGAGGCCGTAGACGGCCGCCACGGCCGCCGCCTCGGTCGGCGTGAAGAAGCCCGAGTAGATCCCGCCGATGATCAGCGCGATGGCGCCGAAGCCGGGGACGGCCCCGACGAGCACCCGCCCGAGCGGCTCCCCTTCCACCCGCTCGCCGCCGTACCCCTCCCGCCGCGACACCAGGTACGCGGCCGACAGGTATGCCATGCCGAGGAGCAACCCCGGCACCACGCCCGCGATGAACAGGGCCGTGATCGAGGTCTCGGCGATCACGCCGTAGACGATGAACGCGATGGACGGGGGGATCAGGATGTCGGTCGTGGCCCCGGCCGCGACCGTCGCGGCGGCGAAGCCGGGGCTGTAGCCGCGGCGCACCATCGCCGGGATGAGCGGCGTCCCGATGGCCGCCGTGTCGGCCGGTCCCGAGCCGGAGATGCCGCCGAAGAGGACGGTCGAGAGGACCGAGACCATGGCGAGGCCGCCCCTCACGTGCCCCACCAGGTGGGCGACCAGGCCGATGAGGCCGCGCGAGACCCCGCCGCGCTCCATCGCGAGGCCCGCCAGGATGAAGAACGGGATCGCGAGGAGGCTGAACTTCTCGATGCCCGCGTAGACGATCGAGGGGAGCAGCGAGAAGTCGGTCCCCGTGTAGAGCATCGCGAAGACGGTGGCCGCGCCGAGGGCAACCGCCACCGGTACGCTCGCGAGGAGGAGGGCGAGGAAGCCGCCGAAGAGGATCAGCGAGAGCACCGGCTGTCCCGAACCGCGCGAACCATCCCCTCCACCGTCCGCAGGACGATCACGGCCGACCCGACCGGGATCGCGAGCCCGAAGAGCCACGCCGGCCACCCCATGGCCGGCGTGGTGGCGTCGTAGCGGTACTGCGTGGCGACCCAGCCTATGCCGTACCAGCCGAGCAGGCCGAAGACGAGGAGCGCGGCAGCGCCCGAGAGGAGCTCCGTGACGAGCCGCCCGCGCGGCGGCAGCCGGTCGGCCAGGAACGAGAAGCCGAGGTGGAGGCCGCGCCGGGTGGCGACGGCCGCACCGAGGAGGCTCGCCCACACGAAGAGCGACACGGTCAGCTCCTCGGCGAACGCGAGCCCCACGTGCAGGAACTTGCGGTCGACGACGTTGGCGAAGGTCACCAGCGTCATGACCGCGAGCGCGGCCGCGAGGAGGTCCTCCTCGAGCCGCGCCAGGATGCGCGCGGCCGAACGCCGCCCGGGTTCGGCCGTCACTTCCCCGCGGCGGCGGCCTTGACGGCGTCGAGGAGGTCCTTGCCGACGATCTCCTCGTACTTCTGGAAGACCGGCGCGACCAGCGTCTCGAACGCCTTGCGCTGCTCGGGGGTGATGCGCGTGACGACGACCCCCTTCGCGCGCATCTCGTTCACCGCCTCGGCCTCGTTGGCGCGCGCAAGCTGTCGCTGGTAGGCCGACGCCTCGACCGCCGAGCGCTTGATCGCCTGCCGCGTCGGCTCGTCGAGCCGGTCCCAGACCTGCCGGCTCGCGCCGAGCACCAGCGCGTCGTACGAGTAGTCCCAGAGCGTCAGGTACTTCTGGACCTCGTAGAGCTTGCTCGGGACGATCACGCTCACGATCGGGTTCTCCTGCCCGTCGATCGTCCCCTGCTGGAGCGCCGTGAAGACCTCCCCGAAGTTCATCGTCACCGGGTTCGCCCCGAGGGCCGCATAGATGTCCGAGTACATGCGGACCCCCGGCACCCGGATCTTGAGCCCCTTGATGTCGGCCGGCGTCGCGACCGGGCGGACGCTGTTGGTGAGCTGCCGGTAGCCGTTCTCGCCCCAGGCGAGCCCCACGATCCCCTTGGCCGGCAGGAGTTCGAGGAGCCGGTCGCCGACCGGTCCATCGAGGACGCGATCGACGGCCGCCGTGTCGGGCAGGAGCCACGGCAGCGAGATGACGTTGAACTTCGGCTCGACGAGCGTGAGGAGGAGGTTCGAGTAGTAGAAGAAGTGGATCACGCCCTGCTGGACCATCTCGCGCTCGCGCACCTGGTTGCCCTGCGAGAGCGAGCCGTTCGGGTAGACCTCGATGC
>DATCKS010000552.1:0-2620 GCA_036562265.1 Thermodesulfobacteriota bacterium
CTTCTACACCGAGCCGACCGCCCGCTCGAAGCCGCACAACGACCCCGCCTGCGCCCGCTACGTCGAGCGCGCGACCGGCGCGCCTACCTACGAGTACCACGTCAACTGCCCGAACGACCTCAGCCTCGTCACGCTCATCGGCAAGGACCTCGACGGCAACTGCGTCCGCTGCAACGTCCAGATCCACGGGACCGGGGTGCGCGCCGAGGACGTGATCCTCGAGGGCGGCGTCGACGTGCCCGACCCGGGCGTCTCAGGCGACCTCTTCGAGGAGGGGCGCGGGCCCGCCGTCGGCGCGAAGGAGGTCGGCATCCGCGTCGAGCGCGGCGACGGCGCCTACGTCACGAACCTCACGATCCGCAACGTCGAGGAGCACGGCGTCTACGCGATCGAGACCGACGGCTTCACCGTCGACGACGTCAACCTCTTCTACGCCCGCGAGTACGGCCACCTGACCTTCGTCACCGACCACAACATCATCAAGAACAGCGAGGCGGCCGGATCCGCCGACGCCGGCATCTACCCGGGCGCCGCGCCGCCCACGCGGCCGCGGATCAACACGATCGTCAAGGACAACTACGCCCACCACAACGCGCTCGGGTTCTCCGGGACGATGGGCTCGAACACGCTCATCAAGGACAACCGCTTCGTCCACAACTCGGTCGGCATCTCGCTCGACTCCTTCTACCGGGCGGGCCACCCCGGCTTCCCCCAGCACAACACGATCATCCGCAACAACGTCATCGCCCACAACAACTTCGACACCTACGGGGAGGACGCGTGGGTGAAGGCGTCGGTCCAGGCGGCGGTCGGCACCGGCGCGTGGCTGGTGGGCGGCAACGACAACCTCTACGCCGGGAACCACGTCTACGACAACTGGCGCTGGGGGCTCGCGCTCATGACCGTCCCCGACGCGCTCTCGAACAACCTCGACCGCCCGCCGGAGCTGCCGCAGGACCTCAAGATCTCGACCTCGCACCGCAACCGCTACGAGGGCAACGTCATGGGCATCTCCCCCGAGGGCCAGGTGCTCCCCAACGGCGTCGACTTCTGGTGGGACGAGCTCGGCCAGAGCAACTGCTGGGAGAGCAACAAGGGGGCGCCGCGCGTCACCAGCGACCCGCCGCAGCTCCCCACCTGCGACGCCTTCCCCAACCTCGGGCTGAGCAACCCGCTCAAGGAGGCGGTGCTCGTCGCCTGCGCGTTCGCGACCGAGCGCGACGAGAACACGCTGCTGTGTGACTGGTACCAGCGGCCGCCGAAGCCGCGGCGCCGCCGATGAGGCGCCCGAAGGTCCTCCTCGGCGTCGCCGCGCTCGTGCTCGCCAGCGGCGCCGTCTCCTTCGCGCTGCTCGGCGACGGCGGCGAGGCGAGCTCCGACCGCTTCCTGCCCGGCAACTCGCGCGCGGGCGCGGGCGGCGCGCTCAGCCAGGTCCCCGAGGCGGAGTGCAGCCAGTGGCGGCGGGGGACGCCGCAGCAGCGGCGCTACGTCATCCGGGAGCTCGGCGCGTACTTCGGCCGCAACGGCAGCAAGCCCCTGCCGGCCGAGTACGCCGAGGAGGTCCTCGACCGCGCCTGCGCGCAGGAGTACGCCGCCGCGATCAAGCTCTGGAAGATCTACGAGCGCGCCCACGGCTTCCAGTACGACCGCTCCGTGCTGGACCGCTAGCGAGCGGCCGGCCGGCGCAGGCGCGGCGGTATGCTGACCCGCCGATCAACGGACGCAGACACGCAGATTCAGGAGCCCGAATTGGCCGTCGCCACCGCTTATCAGGAGATGACCGACGAGCAGCGCGCCATCGTCGAGATGGTGCGGCAGTTCGTCGACGAGCAGATCATCCCCGTCGCCGAGGAGTACGACGCCGAGGACAAGTACCCGGAGCCGATCGTCGAGCAGATGAAGGAGCTCGGCCTCTTCGGCGTGACGATCCCCGAGGAGTACGGCGGGATGGGGCTCGACCTCGCGACGTACGCGATGATCGTCGAGGAGCTCTCCCGCGGCTGGATCTCGATCTCGGGCGTCGTCAACACCCACTTCATCGGCTCCTACCTGCTGATGAAGTTCGGGACCGAGGAGCAGAAGCAGACCTACCTGCCGCGCATGGCGACCGGTGAGATCCGGGCCGCCTTCTCGCTGTCCGAGCCCGAGGCCGGCTCGGACGTCCAGAGCATCAAGACGACCGCGCGCAAGCTCGAGGACGGCAACTGGGAGATCAACGGCCAGAAGATGTGGGTCACGAACGGCCTCATGTCCGGCCTCGTCTTCCTGCTCGCGAAGACCGACCCCTCGGCCGACCCGCCCTACAAGGGCATGACCTGCTTCATCTGCGAGAAGGAGCCGGGCGCGGCGGAGAACACCGGGCCGAACGCGGGCCTGAAGATCCCGCCGAAGATCAAGAAGATGGGCTACAAGGGCGTCGAGTCGACCGAGCTCGTCTTCGACGGCTACAAGTGCCCGGCCGAGCGGATCCTCGGCGGCGAGGAGGCCGGCCTCGGCAAGGGCTTCATCCAGATGATGGACGCGCTCGAGGTCGGCCGCGTCAACGTCGCCGCCCGCGGCGTCGGCATCGCCCAGCGCGCGCTGGAGCTCGCGCTCAAGTACTCGCAGGAGCGCAAGACCT
>DATCKS010000555.1:0-6998 GCA_036562265.1 Thermodesulfobacteriota bacterium
GTTCTACAACCCGAAGACCTCGATGCTCTTCGGCGACGCGAAGGCGTCGATCACGAAGGTCGTGCAGGAGCTGAAGAACCTCTAGTCGTCGCCCGTGCCGAGGAGGCGAACGATCACCCAGGCGGTGACGTGGAGCACGAGGAGGCCCGCGGCGGCGGCCGCCGCCAGGGCGAGGGCCACGAGCCCCAGGTAGGCGAGCGCGGTCTCGAGCACGCCGGCCTGCGCAGCACAGGTCGTGCCGACGCCGTGTCGGCGACCGAGCCCATGGCGGTTCCGGGCGACCGTCGACGGAGGTGCCTCATGTCTCGCGCCCTGATCCCCGCGTTCCCCCTCGCAGCCGCCCTCGTTCTCGCGGCCTGTCCGGCGGTGGCCGAGGTCACGTCACGCGCCTACCCGGTGCCCGACGGCGCCGGGCCGCACGACGTCGCGCCCGCCCCGGACGGCACCGTCTGGTACACGGCGCAGCGTCAGGGGGCGCTCGGCCGCCTCGATCCCGCCACCGGCAAGGTCGAGCAGATCCCGCTCGGCCCCGGCTCGGCGCCCCACGGCGTCATCGTGGGACCCGACGGCGCGCCCTGGATCACCGACAGCGGCCAGAACGCCATCGTCCGCGTCGATCCCCGGACGCGCGCGGTCACGCGCTACCCGCTGCCGAAGGACCGCGGCTACGCCAACCTGAACACGGCCGCCTTCGACGGCCGCGGCGTCCTCTGGTTCACCGGCCAGAACGGCGTCTACGGCCGCCTCGACCCGAGGAGCGGCGAGATGCGCGTGTGGGACGCGCCGCGCGGCCGCGGGCCGTACGGGATCACCGCCACGCCGGACGGCCAGATCTACTACGCGTCGCTCGCCGGCAACCACATCGCGCGGATCGACGTGGAGACCGGCGAGGCGACGGTCATCGAGCCGCCGACGCCCGAGCAGGGCGCGCGTCGCGTCTGGTCCGACTCGAAGGGCCGCATCTGGGTGAGCGAGTGGAACTCGGGTCAGGTCTCCCGCTACGACCCGGCCACGCGCGCCTGGAAGGCGTGGAAGCTACCGGGGGAGCGGCCGCGCGCGTACGCGGTGTACGTGGACCACGAGGACGCGGTGTGGCTCTCCGACTTCGGCGCCAACGCCGTGGTTCGCTTCGACCCGGAGACGGAGCGCTTCGAGGTCTTCCCGAGCCCCAGGTCCGCCGCGAACGTCCGCCAGCTCCTCGGCCGGCCCGGCGAGGTCTGGGCGCCGGAGTCGGGAACCGACCACCTCGTCGTCTACGTCTACCGCTAGCCGCCGGGGTCAGGCCTTTCCATTTTCCATGGGGTCAGGCCTTTCCGTTTTCCAGGCGGGCATCCGCGGCCCTGATCCCGGCTCGATGCGGCCTCTACCTGTCCTCGGGACCGGGAAAGAGCCGGTCGGTCCGGCCGAGCAGCCGGTACGCGACGAGGCCGTACCACTCCTGCAGCGCGATGCTCGCCAGGTCGAGCCCCTCGCGGAGCGAGTAGGGGGGCGGCGGCGAGGGGTCGCCGGTGGTCTCGTAGTCGACGGGGTAGGGGATCACCGGCCAGCCCACCCGACGGAAGATCCCCACCGCTCGCGGCATGTGCGAGGCCGACGTGACGAGGATCCACGTCTCGCCCGGGGTCGGGTTGGCCAGGGGGTAGGAGAGCCGTACGTTCTCCCAGGTGTTGCGCGAGCGGTTCTCGACCAGGAGCCGCTCGGGCGCGACGCCGAGCGCCTCGAGGATCGCGCGCGAGGGGGCCGCCTCGTCCGGGCCCCCGCCGATCCGCGCGGACCCGCCCGTGAAGAGGACCTTCGCGTCGGGATAGCGCCTGGCGAGCATGGCGCCGGCGATGAGCCGGTCGGCCGACGCGCCGACGTTGGGTTGCCCGCGCGCCCGGCTCACCCACGGGTCGGCGGCCCCGCCGAGGACGACGATGCCGTCGACGCGCGCCGGAAGCCGCTCGGGCCTCGGGAAGCGGTCCTCGAGCGGGCGAAGCAGCCAGGGGCCGAGCGGCGTCACGGTGAGCGCCAGCGCGGCCGCCGCGGTGACGGTCACCACGACGCGCCCGGCGGCTCGCCACCGGGTGTAGAGGAGCGCCGCCCCGGCGAGGAGCCCGGCCAGGAGCAGCGCCGCCGGCTGCGCGACCGCCCAGAAGAGCTTGGAGGCGACGAAGAGCACGCCGTAAGGGTAGCGTAACGGCGGGCGTCCCCGCCGCGGCTCAGTACCCCAACAGGTTCCGCCGCACCCCGAGCAGGTGCTCGCGGATGCGGGTGCGGGCGAGGTCCGCGTCGCGGCGGCGCAGGGCGTCGACGATGGCCGCGTGCTCGGCGGTGGAGACCTGGCGGCGCGCGGCGGTGAGGGCGCGCATCTTGAGCTGCCCCCACTCGCTCGTCTGCCGCGCCCGGTTCATCAGCTCCATCACGCGCACGAGGAAGTCGTTGTGCGTGGCGCGCGTGATCGCGAGGTGCAGCGCCCCGTCCCACCGCTCGAACTCGTCGATGCTCCCCGCGGTACGCGAGCGATCGAGGCACTCCTCGATCTCGCGCAGGTCGGCGGCGGTGGCGTTGCGGACCACGAGGTCGGCGAGTTGCGGCT
The DNA here is from genome assembly GCA_036562265.1 of Thermodesulfobacteriota bacterium. Taxonomy (GTDB): domain Bacteria; phylum DASVDK01; class DASVDK01; order DASVDK01; family DASVDK01; genus DASVDK01. The sequence goes on from DATCKS010000555.1 coordinate 2,579, forward strand.
CGAGGAGGAGGCGCGCCTCCATGAGCGCCGCGGGGCTCGTGTCGGGCGCGACGGCGCCCAGCGCCGCGCCGGCGCTCGTGGCGCGGGTCGAGAGGAACGTGCCGCGGCCGACCGCCCGGAGGATCCAGCCTTCGGCCTCGAGGATGGCGAGCGTCTTGCGCACGCTGCCGCGCGGCCGGCCGAACCGTTCCGAGAACTGCCGTTCCGTCGGCAGGCGGTCACCCGGCTTGAGACGCCCCTCGGCGAGCCCGCCGAGGATGTAGTCCCGAACGGGGTCGGCGCCGGCGGCGCCCGGCCCCCCTCTATGCTCGATCACCGGCTCTTGGTTAACCAAGGTTCAGCTCCGTGTCAACCATGCAGCCAGGTTGAATCGCAAGCGCGCAAGATATCTTGACAGGATACGGCGGATTGGCAAACCTGGTTCCAGGCTTCGTCACGCCATCCGCCTGCTCCACCGATCTGGAGAACCTCCGGGAGGACACGATGCCGGCAACGACTCCTCGACTCACGGCGGGCCGTCTGCTCGCAACCCTCGCGGTCCTGGCGCTTCTGGCCGGCGCGTCGGGCGCCTCGGCTCAGCAGGACCCCGTCTCGCAACTCTACGAGGCGGCCAGGCGCGAGGGCACCGTCGTCTGGTACACGAGCTTCCCGCTCGACGAGGCGACACCGCTCGCCGAAGCCTTCCAGAAGCGGTATCCGGGCGTCAAGGTCGAGATCGTCCGCGGCAGCGGCACCCGCCTGGTCGAGCGGTTCGAGACCGAGTACCGGGCCGGCCGCGGCGTCGCCGACGTGATCACCGGTTCCATCATCGACCCGTACCTCGCCTACAAGAAGCAGGGGTGGCTCATGGAGTGGACGCCGCCGGAGGGGCGCGCGATCCCGGCCGCCTACAAGGACGAGGGCTACTGGTACCTCGAGGGGATCACCCTCTCCTGCATGATGTACCACCCGGGGCGGGTGAAGGCCGAGGAGCTGCCGAAGGAGCCGACCGACCTCCTCAAGCCGGCCTGGAAGGGGCGGGTCGGGAGCCTCCCCGCGTTCGCGACCGGGACGGCGCTCGAGTTCGCGTACTACGTCGAGTACGTCCTGGGGGAGAAGAACTTCGCGCAGCGGCTCAAGGAACTGAACCCCCGCATGCAGACCGCCCAGGCGCAGCTCGTCGAGCAGGTGATCCGCGGCGAGATCGACATCGCCTTCCCGATCGCCGACTACAACCTCTACCGGTTCAAGGCCGAGGGGGCGCCGGTCGAATGCGCCTACCCGCAGAAGGGGGTGCCGGCCAACACGCGGCCGATCGCCATCCCGAAGAACGCGCCGCACCCGAACGCCGCGAAGCTCTTCCTCAACTGGCGGCTCTCCGAGGAGGGCCAGAAGGCGATGCAGGACGGCTTCGGGATGCGGTCCGTCCGGGAGGGGATGCCGCCCGTGAAGGGTCTCGCCCCGCTGTCCAGCCTCGAGGTGCTCATCTTCGATCCGGACAAGGTCGGCGCCGTCCGCGACGAGATCACGAACCGCTGGCGTGCCGTCTTCGGTAGCTGACCCCGGCTCGCCCGGCGCCGCGGCCTCGCTCCTCGAGGGGGCGGGGGCGCGCGCCGGGCGCGGCCATCTCGCGCAGGTCGTCGTCCAGACGGCCGTCTACGCGACGGTCGCGTTCCTCGTGCTCTCGCCCATCGCCATGCTGCTCTACGGCAGCGTGCGCACGGCGCCGCCGGGCGCGGAGGGCGCCTTCACGCTGGCGAACTTCCGCGAGATCCTGAGCCCGAGGTACCTCGAGGCGCTCAAGAACACGCTCGTGCTCGGGGCGAGCGCAGCCGTCCTCTGCACGGTCGTCGGCACCGCCCTGGCCTGGCTGGTCTTCCGCACGGACCTCCCCGGCCGGCGCCTCCTCGCCGTCCTCGTCACGAGCACGTTCTACTTCCCGTCGTTCCTGACCGCGGAGGCGTGGGGGATCCTGCTTGCGCCGAAGAGCGGGCTCCTCAACAACCTCGGCCGGACGCTCCTGCCGGGCTTCGACGGGATCAACATCTACTCGCTCGCCGGCATGATCTGGGTGACGGCGCTCGCGTACGTCCCCTACACCTTCCTCTTCCTCGCGGGCCCCTTCCAGTCGATGGATCCGGCGCTCGAGGAGGCCGCCTCGATGTCCGGGGCGAGCCGCGCGCGGACGGTCTTCACCGTCACCCTGCCGCTCGTCTCGTACGCGATCCTGTCGGGGGCGCTCCTCACCTTCATCCTCGCCGTGGGGCTCTTCGGCGTGCCGGCCATCATCGGCATGCCGGCGCAGATCTACGTCCTCGTGACGCAGATCTACAGCCTGCTCGAGTTCTACCCGAGCAACTACCAGGTCGCCGCGGCCCTGGCGGTGCTCCTCATGGGCGTGACCGTCGCGGCGGTCTGGCTCCAGCGCTTCATCACGGGGCGGCGGTCGCACACGACGATCACCGGCAAGGGCTACCGGCCGCGTCCCTTCCCGCTCGGCCGGCTCAGGTGGATCGCCTTCGGCCTCTGCGTCGGCTACTTCGTGCTGGCGGTCCTCCTGCCGACGCTGGCGCTCCTCTACGTGTCGCTGCAGCGCTTCTACACCGGCACGCTCGACTTCTCGCGCTTCACGCTGCACAACTACCGCGAGATCCTCTTCGTCTACCCGATCACCTGGCGGGCCTTCCGCAACAGCCTCGTGCTGTCGGCCGGCGGCGCCACGGTGGCCATCGCCCTCTCGGCGCTCGTCTCGTACATGGTGGTCAGGGGGCGCATGCGGGCGCGCGGCCTCCTCGAGACGCTCACGATGCTCCCGGCGGCCGTGCCGGGCCTCGTCATCTCGGTCGGCCTCCTCTGGGCGTACGTCCGGTCGCCGATCTACGGCACGATCGTGATCCTCCTGGTGAGCTACGTCACGCACTACCTGCCGCAGGGCTTCCGGGTGGTCTCGTCGAACCTGGTCCAGATGGACAACGCCCTCGAGGAGTCGGCGCGCGTGTCGGGCGCCTCGTGGCTCCGGACGCTCAAGGACATCGTGCTCCCCCTGGTGCGCCCGGCGCTCGCGAGCGGGTGGCTCCTCCTCTTCGTGGCGTTCTTCCGGGAGCTGTCGTCGGCGGTGCTGCTCTACTCGCACGGCAACGAGGTGCTCTCGGTGGCCATCTGGGACCTCCACCAGAACGGCAACCTCGGCATGCTCGCGGCGCTCGCCGTGCTCATGCTCCTGGTGGTCTACGGGGTCTTCTTCGTGCTCCAGGCGGTCGGCGGCGGCGTGGCCGGCCGGCCGCAGGCGGAGGGGTAGCGTGGCGGTCGACACGGCGGGGATCGCCGTCAAGGGGCTCGTCAAGCGGTTCGGCAAGGCGACCGCGCTCCACGGGATCGACTTCGAGGTCGCGCGGGGCGAGCTGATCTCGATACTCGGCCCGAGCGGCTGCGGCAAGACGACCACCCTGCGGTGCATCGCGGGGCTCGAGGAGGGGGACGAGGGCGAGATCTACATCGCCGGCCGGCTCGTCTCCGACTTCGCGCGCCGGCGCGTCCTCGCCCCGGACCGCCGCGGCATCGGCATGGTCTTCCAGTCGTACGCCATCTGGCCCCACATGACCGTCTACCAGAACGTGGCCTATCCGCTGGTCGCCAGGGGGATGCCGCGCAAGGCGATCCGGGAGCCGGTCATGGAGAGCCTCGCCCTCGTCGGCATGGCGGACTTCGCCGACCGGCCGGCCACGAACCTCTCGGGCGGCCAGCAGCAGCGCGTGGCGCTCGCCCGCGCCCTCGTCGCGAAGCCGCAGCTCCTCCTCCTCGACGAGCCGCTCTCGAACCTCGACGCCAAGCTGCGCGACCAGACCCGCTTCGAGGTCCGCCAGATCCAGCAGCGCCTCGGCGTGACGGCGCTGTACGTCACGCACGACCAGAGCGAGGCGATGGCCATCAGCGACCGGATCATCGTCATGAACGGGGGGCGGATCGAGCAGATCGGCACGCCGCTCGAGATCTACCAGCGGCCCGCCTCGCCGTTCGTGGCCGACTTCGTCGGCAGCTCGAACTTCCTCGAGCTACGCGACACGGCCGTACGGGACGGGTTCGTGGTCGGCGTCACCGCCGGCGGGCAGCCGATCCGGGTCGCCGGCGGGAGTCACGACGGCGGGCGGCTGCTCGTGGCGGTGCGGCCGCAGTTCTGCACGGCGTGGCCGGCCGGAGCCCCGGTGCCCGAGGGGCAGAACCGGCTGCTCGGGCGGATCACGCGGACGACGTACTTCGGCGAGCGGAGCGAGGCGATCGTCGACGCCGGCGGGGAGTCGCTCCTCGTCTACCTCCCGCTCGGCAGCCCGCTCGCGACCGGGCAGGACGTGCAGGTGACGTTTGCGCCGGAACACTGCATCCCGCTCGCGGGGCAGCGACCGTCATCCACCAGAGAGGGGACAGCATGAAGCTCGTTTCATTC
>DATCKS010000279.1:0-2429 GCA_036562265.1 Thermodesulfobacteriota bacterium
GCCTACGATCAGATCCAGCTCGTGGCGCTCGCCATCGAGGCGGCCGGGACGGCCTCCGGCGAGGCGATCAACCGGACGATGCGCCAGCTCTCCGGCCCGGACGGCGTCGTGGTCATCAACTTCGAGGAGGGGGCGAAGCGGCTCCGAGAGGGCCAGCGGATCAACTACGAAGGGGCGAGCGGCCCCATCGACTTCGACGAGCACGGCAACATCAGCCGCGGCAACTTCAGCGTCGCGAAGGTCGAGCAGGGTCGCATCGTCGAGACCGGCGAGACGATCACCGTCTCCCTGCGGTAGCGGCTTGCGCGCGCCGGGCGGACGGCACCGCTCCACCCGGCGCGTCGACTCCCCCGTCGCGACCCATGGACCTCCTCGCCCAGTACGCCCTCTACGGCCTCGTCTCGGCCGGCGTCCTCGCGCTGCCGGCCTCGGCGCTGACGCTCGTCTACGGCCTCCTGCACTACCCGAACTTCGCCATCGCCGAGATGGTCATGGTCGGCGCGTACGTCGCCATCGCGCTCCAGGTCGTCGGCGTTCCGCTGCCGCTCGCCGTGGGCGGCGCCGGCCTGCTCGTCGGCGCCCTCGCCACGGCGCTCGACCAGGGCCTCTTCCGGCGCGTACGCCGCTACGGCCCGCTCCCGCCGCTCCTCATGTCGATCGGCGTCATGTTCATCCTGCAGAACGCGGTGCGGTTCGTCGCCGGCAACCGGATGCGGGCGTTCGACCTGCCGGTGCTCCGGCCGCTCGAGGTCCTCGGGCTCAGGATCGGGCCCTATCAGCTCGTGATGATCGGCGTCTCCGTCGCCCTGCTCGCCGTAGGCCACCTGCTGCTCGCGCGCACGCGGATCGGCAAGGCGATCCGGGCGACGGCCGACAATCCGGAAGTGGCGCTCGCCTCCGGCATCGACGCCGAATGGGTGGCCCGGATCGTCTGGTTCGCCACGGGGATGCTGGCCGGCGTCGCGGGCGGGCTCCTCGCGCTCGAGACCGTCGTGTCGCCGCTCATGGGGTGGAACCTCCTCTTGCCGGTCTTCGCCGTCGCCGTGCTCGGCGGTCTCGGCAGCCTGAGCGGCGCCCTCGTCGGCGCGCTGATCGTCGGGCTCGCGCAGGAGTGGAGCACGCTCCTTCTGCCCGCCACGTACAAGAACCTCGTGGCGTTCGTCATCCTCGCGGCCATCCTCCTCTGGCGCCCGTCGGGCCTCCTCGGCCGCGCCAGACCGTCGGGGCGATAGGGGATGCTCGAGTACGTCATCGCCATCGTCACGTTCACCGCCATCTACGCCGTCGTCGCCCTCGGCCTCAACCTCCAGTGGGGCGAGACGGGACTCGTCAACCTCGGCCAGGTCGGCTTCATGGCGGTCGGCGCCTACACCTCGGCGCTGCTCGCGCTGGCCGGGTGGTCGTTCTGGATCGCGATCCCGGCGGCGGCGGCCGCAGCCGGGGTATCGAGCCTCCTCCTGGTCGCCGTGACCCCCAGGCTTCGCGACGACTACCTGGCCATCGTCACGCTCGGCTTCAGCGAGGCGATCCGCCTGGTCCTGCTCAACGAGGCCTGGATCGGCGGCGGCGCCCGCGGTCTCGTCGACCTCCCCCAGCCGTTGCGGGGGGTCGTCCCCGACGGCGCGTACACCGCCGCCTACGCGGCGCTCGCCGTCGCCGCGGTCGCCGTCACCGGCTGGGTCTTCGGTCGCATCACCCGTGCGCCGATCGGCCGGCTGCTACGAGCCGTGCGGGAGGACGAGATCGTTCCGCAGGCGGTCGGCAAGTCGGTCTTTCGCCTGAAGGCCCAGGCGTTCGTCCTCGGCGCCGCGGCCGCGGGCCTCGGGGGAAGCCTCTACGTCCATTACCTGCGCTACATCGCACCCGAGATGTTCACCGCGCAGGTGAGCGTCTTCGTCCTCGTAGCCGTCCTGGCCGCCGGCGGCGGCAGCCACGCCCGCACCGTCCTCGGCGCCGTCGTCGTGGCGCTCATCCTCGAGGGGACCCGCTTCCTCAAGGACTACCTGCCGGGGATCGACGGGGTCCAGCTCGCCGCGCTCCGCCTGATGGTCATCGGCGCCGCGCTCGTGGCGCTCTGCCTCTGGCGCCCCTGGGCGATGGCGCGCCGGGAGGCGCCGTGAGCTCGTCCGCCCTCCTCTCGACTCGCGGGCTCGAGCGGCGCTTCGGCGGCATCAGGGCGGTGGACGGTCTCGACCTCGACGTCGAGGCCGGCAGCATCACCGGTCTCATCGGACCCAACGGCGCGGGCAAGAGCACCGTCTTCCACCTCGTCGCGGGACTCCTGCGGCACGACGCGGGCGAGATCTGGTTCGACGGCCGGCGCATCGACGGCCTCCCCGCGCACGAACGGGCCCGCCTGGGGCTCGTGCGCAGCTTCCAGGTCCCGCGCGAGCTGGCCGCGCTCTCGGTCCTCGACAACCTCCTCGTGG